>DATMKB010000376.1:0-4985 GCA_035553635.1 Mycobacteriales bacterium | reverse complement strand
CCGTGACGGGCACCGTCCTGCTGGCCCGGCTCGACAGCGACGGCGACGTGCTGCTCTGCGGCCCCGCGGTGCGCGCCGCGGCCGCCGGCGCCGACCGCGTCGTGCTGCTCGCCGGGCCGCGTGGCGCGGCCGCCGCCCGGCTGCTGCCCGGCGTCGACGAGGTGCTCGTCTGGCACTGCCCCTGGATCGACGCCGACCCCCGGCCCGTCGACCCCGACGACGTCGCCTCCCTCGTCGAGGTGCTGCGCGCTCATTCCGTCGACCGGGCGCTCGTGCTGACGTCGTTCCACCAGAGCCCGCTGCCGCTGGCCCTGCTGCTGCGCCTGGCCGGCGTGCCGTGGGTCGGCGCGACGAGCGTCGACTACCCGGGTTCGCTGCTCGACCTGCGGCACCGGCTGCCGGAGAGCGGGATGCACGAGTCGCAGCGGCAGCTGTCGCTGCTGCGCGCCGCCGGCTTCGACCTCCCGCCCGGTGACGACGGCGGCCTGGCCGTGCGCCGGCCGCTGCCCGACACCCGCGCGCTCACCGGTGACGACCCGTACGTCGTCGTGCACCCCGGCGCCTCGGTGCCGGCGCGGGCGCCGTCGCCGCTGTGGGCGGCCCGCCTCGTCGAGGCGCTCGACGCCGCCGGCCACCGCGTCGTGGTCACCGGCGGGCCCGGCGAGCGCGACCTCACCCGCACCGTGGCCGGCCCGGCCGGGCTCGACCTCGGCGGCGCCACCGACCTCGCCGGCCTCGCCGACCTGCTCGACCGCGCCGGCGCCGTCGTCGTCGGCAACACCGGGCCGGCGCACCTGGCCGCCGCGGTCGGCACCCCGGTGGTCTCGCTGTTCGCCCCGGTCGTGCCGGCCGAGCGCTGGCAGCCCTGGCAGGTGCCGACGGTCCTGCTCGGCGACCAGGAGGCGGCCTGCGCGCTGACCCGGGCCAAGGACTGCCCGGTCGCCGGGCACCCGTGCCTGGACGGCGTGCCCGTCGGGCGCGTCGTCGCGGCGGTCGAGCAGCTGCTCGCCGGCGCCGTCCCCAGCCAGTCCCGTCAGGAGCGAACGGAGGTGAGCGCATGAGGATCGCGATGGTCTCCGAGCACGCCAGCCCGCTGGCGGTGCTCGGCGGGGTCGACGCGGGCGGTCAGAACGTCCACGTCGCCGCCCTGGCGCAGGCCATGGCCCGCCAGGGTGCCGACGTCGTGGTGCACACGCGCCGCGACAGCGTCGAGCTGCCGCGCAAGGTGCGCATGGCGCCGGGCGTCACGGTCGACCACGTCACGGCCGGCCCGCCCGAGTGCGTCCCGAAGGACGACCTGCTGCCGTACATGGACGACTTCGCCGCCGACCTCCACCGCCAGTGGAGCTCCCAGCGCCCCGACGTCGTCCACGCGCACTTCTGGATGAGCGGGCTCGCGGCGCTGCAGGCGGCCCGGCCGCTCGGCGTCCCGGTCCTGCTCACCTTCCACGCCCTCGGGCACGTCAAGCGCCGCCACCAGGGCGCCAAGGACACCAGCCCGGCCGGCCGGCTCGACGTCGAGCGCCGGCTGGTGCGCGAGAGCGACCGCGTGGTGGCCACCTGCACCGACGAGGTGTTCGAGCTGCTGCGCATGGGCGGCGACCGGCGCCGCATCTCGGTGGTGCCGTGCGGCGTCGACCTGTCGCTGTTCCGCCCCGACGCCCCGGCCGAGCCGCAGACCCCGGGCCGGCACCGCGTCGTCGCCGTCGGGCGGCTCGTCGAGCGCAAGGGCGTCGGCAACGCCATCGCGGCGCTCGCGGCGATGCTGCGCGACGGCGGGCCCGACACCGAGCTCGTCGTCGCCGGCGGCCCGGACCTCGACGGGCTGGACGCCGACCCCGACGTGCGGCGGCTGCGCGCTGTCGCCCGCGAGCACGGCGTCGAGGACCGCGTGGTCTTCCGGGGCCGCGTGGGCCGCGCCGAGCTGCCCGCGCTGTTCCGCTCCGCCGACGTCGCCGTCTGCGTCCCCTGGTACGAGCCGTTCGGCATCGTGCCGCTCGAGGCGATGGCCTGCGGGACGCCGGTCATCGCGTCCGCCGTCGGTGGCCTCGTCGACACCGTGGTGCACGGCAAGACCGGCCTGCACGTCGAGCCGCGCTCGGTCGAGCAGCTCGCCGGCGCCCTCGGCGAGCTCCTGCCCGACGCCGACCGCCGCCGCTCCTTCGGCGCCGCCGGCGCCCGCCGCGCCCGCACCCGCTACTCCTGGGACCGCGTCGCGGCCCAGACCCTGCAGGCCTACGCGGGCCTGCTGCCCCTGCCCCTGGACCAGCTGCTCTCCGAGGAAGTGACGTCATGACCGCTCCGCTGCTGTCCGGGCGCGCGCACGTGCAGGCCCTGCTCGACGCGCTGCCCCACCTCGACACCGACGTGCTGGACCGCTGGGGCGTCGAGCTCGCGCAGGTCCTCGTCGGCGGCGGCCGGCTGCTCGTCGCCGGCAACGGGGGCAGCGCCGCGCAGGCGCAGCACCTCACCGCCGAGCTCGTCGGCCGCTACCGCGACGACCGCCCCGCCCTGTCGGCGCTCGCGCTGCACGCCGAGACCTCCTCCCTCACGGCCATCGCCAACGACTACGGCTACGACCACTCCTACGCGCGCCAGGTGCAGGCGCACGGCCGCCCCGGCGACGTCTTCCTGGGCATCTCCACGAGCGGCCGCAGCCCCAACGTCCTCGCCGCCATGGGCGCGGCCCGCGTCGGCGGGCTGCGCGTCTGGGCCCTCACCGGGCGCGGCCCCAACGCGATGACCGACGCCGCCGACGAGAGCGTCGTCGTCGACGCGCCCGCCACGGCGACCGTGCAGGAGGTGCACCAGGTCGCGGTGCACCTGCTCTGCGCGGCGGTCGACCTCCAGGTCGGCGCCGACCGGTCGTCGAGCGCGGTGCGCGAGCGCACGACGCGCCGCCCCTCCCGGCCGCTCCCGCCGACGCCGCTCGTCGACCCGTACCCGGCGGTGCTGTGAGCCGGCCGCTCGTCGTCGTCGGCGACGCGCTGCTCGACCGCGACCTCGAGGGCACGGTCGAGCGGCTGTGCCCCGACGCCCCGGTGCCCGTGGTCGACAGCCCCGTCGACCGGCCGCGCCCGGGCGGCGCCGGCCTCGCCGCGCTGCTCGCCGCGCAGGACGGCCGCGACGTCGTGCTCGTCACGGCGCTGGCGCAGGACGCTCCCGGTCACGAGCTCGCCCGGTTGCTCGCCGACGCCGGCGTGCGCGTGGTCGACCTCGGCCTCGACGGCGCGACGCCGGAGAAGGTGCGCGTGCGCGCGCAGGGCCGCAGCCTGCTCCGCCTCGACCACGGCGGCCCCGCCGGCACGCCCGGCGGGCTGGCCGACGACGCCGTCCTCCGCGACGCCGGCGCGGTGCTCGTGGCCGACTACGGCCGCGGCGTCGCCGCGCTGCCGTCGGTGCGCGCGGCGCTGTCGTCGCTCGGCCGCACGCCGGTGGTCTGGGACCCGCACCCGCGCGGCCCCGAGCCGGTGCCCGGCACCACCCTGGCCACGCCGAACGGCAGCGAGGCCCAGCACTTCGCCCCCGGCCACGGCGGCGCGCCGCTCACCGCGGTCACCGCGCGGGCCCGCGAGCTCGTGCAGCGCTGGGCGGCCACCGCGGTGTCGGTGACGCTCTCGGGCAAGGGCGCGCTCGTCGTCTCCGGCGACGCGCCGCCGCTCGTCGTGCCGGCGCCGCAGGTGCCCTGCCCTGACCCGTGCGGCGCAGGCGACCGGTTCGCCTCCGCCGCCGCGGGTCTGCTCGCCGACGGCGCCCTGCCGTCGGAGGCGGTGGCCGGTGCGGTGCAGGCCGCCTCCGCCTTCGTGGCCGCGGGCGGCGCGGCGCAGGTGCGCGTCGGCCGTCCCATGCCGGCGCCGCTGACCGCCGGCGCCTCCGCCGAGGACGTCGTCGCGCGCGTGCGCGCGAGCGGCGGCACCGTCGTCGCCACCGGAGGCTGCTTCGACCTGCTGCACGCCGGCCACGTCGCGGTGCTGCAGCAGGCCCGCGCGCTCGGCGACTGCCTCGTCGTCTGCCTCAACAGCGACGACAGCGTGCGGCGGCTCAAGGGGCCGTCGCGACCGCTGCAGAGCGCCGAGGCCCGCGCCCAGGTGCTGCTCGCCCTCGGCTGCGTCGACGCCGTCGCCGTGTTCGACGACGACACCCCCGTGCCGCTGCTGGAGCGGCTGCGCCCCGACGTCTTCGCCAAGGGCGGCGACTACGCCATCGCCGACCTCCCCGAGGCACCGGTCCTCGCCGGCTGGGGCGGCCAGTGCGTCGTCCTGCCCTACCTGCCCGGCACGTCCACCACCCGACTGATCGAGAGAGCCCGCCTTGACCACTGAGCAGCTCGGCACCGTCCTCGTCACCGGCGCGGCGAGCGGCCTGGGCGCCGCCGTCGTCGCCGCCGTCCGCGACGCCGGCGGCCGCCCGATCGCCCTCGACCGCGTGCCCGTCAACGGCGTGCCCCACGAGGTCGTCGACCTCGCCGACGCCCGCGCCGCCGAGGAGGCCCCCCGCCGCCTCGTCGAGGGCGCCGGCGGCACGCTCGACGCCGTCGTCACCGCCGCCGGCACCGACACTCCGGCGCCGTTCGCGAAGCTCGACGGCGAGACCTGGGACCGCATCGTCGCGGTGAACCTGCTCGGCACCGCCGCCGTGGTGCGCGCCTCGATGCCCTACCTCGAGGCCGCCGCGAACCCGCGCGTCGTCACCGTCGCCTCCACCCTGGGCCACCGCGTCTTCGGCGACGCGAGCGCCTACTGCGCCAGCAAGTTCGGCGTCGTCGGGTTCACCAAGGCGCTGCAGGCCGAGCTCAAGGGCCGCATCGGCGTCACGCTGCTCACGCCCGGCGGCATGACCACGGCGTTCTTCGACGACCGCGACGAGCAGTACAAGCCCGGCCCGGACGCCAAGCTGAACTCGCCGCAGGCCGTCGCCGCCAGCGTGCTGTTCGCCCTGCAGCAGCCGCCGGAGTCGCACCTCTACGAGCTCGTCGTCGCGTCGCC
>DATMKB010000375.1:0-2644 GCA_035553635.1 Mycobacteriales bacterium | reverse complement strand
GTACGGCAGGACGACCAGGACCGGCCCGAAGACCTCCTCCTGCTCCACCCGCGGAGGGCTCAGACGACGATGCGTGCGGGGACGCCCAGGGCGTCGACCTCGCCGCCCAGCACCTCCGCCTCGCCGCGGGCCCAGCGCAGCGCCGTGAGGGCGCAGACCGCGGCGTCCAGGGCGTCGTCGAGGGCGGCGCCGGGCGGGACGTCGGAGGGCACCCCGCCGGCGAGGCGGTCCGCCAGCAGCGCCAGCCGCTGCAGCGCGCCGCGCGCGGTCCTCTTGGGGGCCAGGCCGCCGGCCGTCGCGGCGAAGACCACCTCGGGGTGGCACTCCACCACCCGGTCGTGCACCTGCGGCCCCCGGGCGCGCAGCGCCTGGTCGACCTCGCGGATCCGCGGCACCAGCCCGAAGGCCTGCGCGCTCAGCGACGGCGCGAGGAGCCGCGCCTCGGCGTAGGTGGCGCACGCCAGCACCTCGCGCGGCGGCGCCGCGAACACCGACGACCGGCGCGCACCGAGCCGGGCGCGGGCCAGGTCGTCGCAGGCCCGCCGGCCGCCGAGGGCCGGCAGGCCGATCGGCACGTCGAGCGCGACGGCCCCGGCGCCGCACCGGTCCGCGACGGCCAGCAGCGCGGCGGTGTCGTCGGCCCACTCCCACGACAGCGCGCCCCCGCCGTCGACGACGGCGAGCACCCACCCGCCGCCCCTGCAGCCGTCGGCACCGATGACCAGCCCCGCCGCGTCCACCGGCAGACTGTCGCCCATGCGCGTGCACCTCGGCTCCGACCACGCCGGCTTCGAGCTCAAGAACGCCCTCGCCGCCCGGCTCGCCGAGCTCGGCCACGAGCCCGTCGACCACGGCCCCCTCGTCTACGACGCCGCGGACGACTACCCCCCGTTCTGCCTCCGGGCCGCGCGGGCCGTCGTCGCCGACGAGGGGTCGCTCGGCGTGGTCATCGGCGGGTCGGGCAACGGCGAGGCGATCGCCGCGAACAAGGTCGCCGGCGTGCGCTGCGCGCTCGCCCACAGCGAGGAGACCGCCCGGCTCGCCCGCGAGCACAACGACGCGAACGTCGTCAGCGTCGGTGCCCGCATGCACGACGAGGCCACCGCCCTGCGCCTGGTCGAGGTCTTCCTGAGCACTCCCTTCAGCGCCGACGAGCGCCACGCGCGCCGCATCGGCATGCTCGCGGAGTACGAGCGCACCGGCGTGCTGCCGCCGCTCCCGCCGAGCTAGGAGGGCCGACCCGTGCCCGAGGGGCACACGCTCCACCGGCTGGCCCGCGACCACACCCCGCTGCTCGTCGGGCGGCAGATCAGCGCCACGAGCCCCCAGGGCCGCTTCGCCGAGGGCGCCGAGGTGCTGTCCGGGCGCACGGTCGAGCGGGTGCGGCCGTACGGCAAGCACCTGTTCTACGAGACGTCGGGCGACGTGCTCCTGCACGTCCACCTCGGGCTCTACGGCGCGTTCACCCGCGGCACCGGCCCGTCGCCGGCGCCGCGCGGCGCCCTGCGGCTGCGGCTCGTCGCCGGCGACACGTGGATCGACCTGCGCGGCCCGACGGCGTGCGAACTGTTCACGCCCGAGGACCGCGACCGCGTGCTCGCCCGACTCGGTCCCGACCCGCTGCACAGGGGGTCCGACCCGCGGCCGGCCTGGGAGCGGCTGTCGCGCAGCCGGCGGGCCGTCGGCGAGCTGCTCATGGACCAGTCGGTGCTCGCCGGCGTCGGCAACGTGTACCGCGCGGAGGCGCTGTACCGCGTCGCGCTGTCGCCGTTCCGCCCCGGGCGCGAGGTCCCCGAGGACGTCTGGCGCGCGATGTGGGAGGACCTGCAGGTGCTCATGCGGGCCGGGGTGCGGGCCGGCCACATCGTCACCACCGAGCGGGAGGACCGCGAGCGGCGCACGGGCCGGCTCCGCCGCGAGGACCGCTTCTACGTCTACCGCCGGCACGGGCAGGCCTGCCGCCGGTGCGGCAGCGAGGTGCGCACGGCGGTCATGGCCGCCCGGAACCTGTTCTGGTGCCCGGTGTGCCAGCCGGAGGCCGGACCGCCCGGCGTCCCGCCGGTGCGGGGGTAGCGTCCCGCCCGTGACGGCCCCTGCCCGGCGCGGCTCCCTGCTGCGCAGCGCCGCCGCGGTCCTGCTCCTGGTGCCGCGCGGCGTCACCGCGCTGCGCCGCGACCCGCCGCCGCAGGGCGTCACCCTGGCGCTGGTCCTGCTGCTCGCCGCGGTGCTCACGCTGGGCGCCGACGTCGTCGGCATCGCGGTGCTCCCCACCGCGACGCTCGTCGTGCCGCTGCTGGTGGCCGGGCTCCTGCTCGACCGCCGCGCCACGCGCGTCGTGGTGGCGGCGGTCGCGCTCGGGGCGCTGCACGACGTCGTCCGGTTCGGGTTCGGCCTGACCGGCGTGCGCCCGGCCGTGCTGCTCGTCCTCGCGCTGACCGCGGGCGTCGCCTACGAGTTCGCCCGCGCCCGCGAGGAGACGGGGCTGTCGAGCGCGTCGGGGGAGGGCGTGCTCGTCGAGCTGCGGCACCGGCTCGAGCAGCAGGGCGCGCTCCCGCCGCTGCCCGGCCCCTGGCGCTCGGAGGCGCTCGTCTGCCCCGCGGGAGGCGGCCCCTTCGCGGGCGACTTCGTCGTCAGCGCGCTCACC
>DATMKB010000374.1:0-2874 GCA_035553635.1 Mycobacteriales bacterium | reverse complement strand
GGATGCGCGCGCGGAAGCCCGGCGCGTAGCGCTCGACGCGCTCCTCGAGCCGGTCGGCGTACGCGGCGGTCTCGGCGGCGTCCCACCTCCCGGTGAGCCCGCCGCCCGTCGCGTCGCCCTTCACCCGCTGCGGCACGTGCGAGTAGGCCCAGGCCTGCTCCGTGCCGGCCGGGGAGCGGGTCGGGTCGGACGTCGTCATCTGCCCGAGGACGACGAAGGGGTGCGCGGGGAGCAGCCCGCGGGCCAGGTCGGCGCTGTAGGCCGTCATGCCGTCGACGCCCTCCGACAGGTGCACGGTGCCGGCCGCCCGGGCCTGCTCGGCGGTCCACGGCACCCCGCCGTCGAGGACCCAGTCGACCTTCACGGTGCCCCAGTCCCAGTCGAACCGGTCGAGGTCGCGCAGCAGCGCGGCCGGCACGTGCGCGGGGTCGAGCAGCCGGCGGTAGAGCGTCGGCGCGTCGACGTCGGCGAGCACCGCGCGCCGGGCCCGCACCTCCTCGCCGTCGGCGGTGCGGACGCCGGCCGCACGCCCTCCGCGCACCACCACGGCGTCGACCCGCCGGCCGCAGTGCACGGCCCCGCCCCGGCTCTCCAGGCGGCGCACGAGCGCCGCGGTGAGCTGGCCCGACCCGCCGACCGGCACCGGGAAGCCCACGGCCTGGCCCAGCATCGCGAGCAGCCAGCCGTAGAGGCCGCTGCCCGCGGCCTCCGGGGCGAGGTCGCTGTGCAGGGCGTTGCCGGCGAGCAGCAGGCCGCCGCCGTCGCCGCGGAAGCGCTCCTCGCCCAGGCTGCGCACCGGCGTCACGCCGAAGCCGGCGAAGCGGACGCCGCCCGCCACGCCGAGCCGGCGGGCAAGGCGCAGCGCCGGCACCACAGGGGGGAGCGGGGCGAGCAGCGCCTGCAGCAGCGGCTCCTCGAGGCGCTGCCACAGGGCGACGAGCTCGCGCCAGGCGTCGCCGTCGCCGGGTGCGTCGGCGTCCAGGCCCGCGGCGGTGGCGTCGACGTCCTGCGACAGCACGGCGGCCGTGCCGTCCTCGCGCGGGTGCGCCATGACCAGCGGGGCGCGCGACCAGCGCAGCCCGTGCTCCTCGAGCCGCAGCGCCCGCACGACCGGCGACGCCGCGGCGAAGGGGTAGAAGGCGCTGAAGCGGTCGGCGACGACACCGGGCTCGATCTCCCGCGAGCGCACCGCCCCGCCGGGCTCGTCCTGCTCCTCGAGGACGAGCACCGACCAGCCGGCGTCGGCGAGCAGGTTGGCCGCGACGAGCCCGTTGGGCCCCGCGCCGACGACGACCGCGTCGGTCACGCGCTGCGTCGGCCCAGCGCCGCGGCGGCGACGGCGGCGACGACGGCGCCGCCGGCCACGAGGCCGCGGTGCACGTCGAGCCACAGGCCCGGGCTGCGGGAGTGGGCGACGTCGTCGAAGCTGCCGTGCGCGGCGACCTCGGACCCGTAGACCGGCTCCCAGGTGTTCGACTCGCCTGCCGGCGGGTCCTTGTCGGGGTTCTGCTGCGCGTCGACGTTCGACCGGGCCAGGTACCAGTCGACGAAGGACGGCGCGACGCGGTTGCCGAGCACGGTCAGCCACGTCGGGACGCCGACCCACATCACGCGCCGCGGCGAGTCCACGACGTGCGCGACGGCGCGGGCGGCGACCTCGGGCTGGTAGATCGGCGGCACGGGCTGCGGGTGGTGGTCGACGCCGCGGTGCAGCACCCAGTCGAACTGCGGGGTGTTGACCGCCGGCAGGTGCACCTCGCACAGGTCGATGTCGAGGTCCTTGTGCCGGAGCTCGGTGCGCAGCGACTCGGTGAAGCCCTTGATGGCGTGCTTGGCCCCGCAGTAGGCCGCCTGCAGCGGGATGCCGCGGAAGGCCAGCGCCGACCCGACCTGCACCACGGTGCCGCGGCCGCGCGGCGCCATCCGGGCCAGCGCCGCCCGGGTGCCGTTGACGTAGCCGAGGTAGGTGACGGCGGTGATGCGCTCGTACTCGTCGGGGCGCACGTCCTCGAAGAAGGCGATGGCGCCGGTGAAGGCGTTGTTCACCCACACGTCGAGGGGCCCGAGCTCCTGCTCGACGCGCGAGGCGGCGCGGTCGACGGCGTCGGCGTCGGCGACGTCGACGCTGATGCCGACGGCGCGGCGGCCGAGCTCCTCGACCTCGCGGACGGTGGCGTCGAGGCGCTCCCGGCCGCGGGCGAGGACGCCGACGTCCCAGCCGCGGGCGGCGAGCTCGCGGACGACGGCGCGGCCGACGCCGGCGGTGCCGCCGGTGACGACGGCGGTGCCGCGCCGCTCGGGGGTGCGGGTCATGGCTCCTCCAGGGGGGACGGGGTCAGCGGGAGCGCCAGGCGCGCCACGCGGCGCGCGCCTCGGGCACGGCCACCGGGACGCTGGCGACGAGCAGGGCGGCGCTCGCGGTGCACCACGAGCACACGCGCTTGTGCTTGGTCACCTGCTCGGCGAGCAGGTAGGTGCCGCCGGCGGCGTCGACGAGGCTCTTGGCGAGCAGCGCGAGCGGCAGCCAGGGGGCGGTGCGGTACCGGTCGGCGCCGCCGCGCCCGGCGAGCACGAGCGAGACGCCGGCCGACAGCACGCCGAGGGCGGCGTCGGGCGTGCGGAGCACGGCGTAGGCCTCGCCGGAGGCATCGACGCGGTCGGCGTCGAGGCCGGGCAGCGGCGGCTCGGGCACCGACCGCAGGACGCCGAACTGGTACAGCCCGACGACGCCGAGCAGCCCCGCCGCGGCGGTCTGCAGCAGCGCGGTGCGGCGGCGCTGCTCGAGGAAGTCGCCGGCGCCCCGGCGCAGCGCGTCGGACACCGCCTCGGCGGCCGGGCCGCCGGAGCGGCCGATGCCGCCGGGTCCGGGCCGGA
>DATMKB010000373.1:0-7317 GCA_035553635.1 Mycobacteriales bacterium | reverse complement strand
AGAGCGACCCCTTCCGGGTGCCGCACTGGCGCGAGTTCCGCGGGCCGGTCGATGTCCTCGAGTTCCTGCTCATGTGCACGGCCGCCTTCCCCGAGCCGCTCACCTTCAGCCTGCGCGCGTGGCGCGAGCTGCGCGGCCGCGACGAGCGCCCCGACGTCGTCCACGACAACCAGACCCTCGGCTACGGCATGCTGCTGCTGCAGCGCGACGGCTTCCCGGTCCTGCCGACGCTGCACCACCCCATCACCGTCGACCGCGTGCACGACCTCGCCGCCGCGACGGAGTGGCGCAAGCGCCTGTCGCTGCACCGCTGGTACTCGTTCCTGCGCATGCAGGGCCGGGTGGTGCGGCGGATGCCGGCGGTGCTCACGGTCAGCACGAGCAGCGCCCGCGACATCGTCCGCGACTTCCGGGTGCGGCCGGAGCGGCTCACCGTCGTGCCGGTCGGCGTCGAGACCGACGTGTTCGTGCCGCCGACCGAGCCGCGCGTGCCCGGCCGCATCGTCGCCACCACCAGCGCCGACGTCCCGATGAAGGGGCTGGTGCCGCTGCTCGAGGCGGTCGCCAAGCTGCGCACCGAGCGCGACGTCGAGCTGGTCTGCGTCGGCCGCCCGAAGGAGGGCGGGGTCGCGCTGCAGACCGTCGAGCGCCTGGGCCTCGGCGACAGCGTCCGCTTCGTCAGCGGGCTCGCGGAGTCCGAGCTCGTGCAGCTCTTCGGGTCCGCCCAGGTCGCCGTGGTGCCGAGCCTCTACGAGGGCTTCAGCCTGCCGGCGGTCGAGGCCATGGCCTGCGAGACGCCGCTGGTGGCCAGCGCCGCCGGCGCCCTGCCGGAGGTCGTCGGCGTCGACGGCGAGACCGCGCTGCACGTCCCGCCCGGCGACCCGGAGGCGCTCGCCGCCGCCGTCGGCCGGCTGCTCGACGACCCGGAGCTGGCCGCGCGCATCGGCGCCGCCGGCCGCGCTCGCGTCGTCGAGCGCTACACGTGGCGGGCGGTGGCCGAGGCCACCGTCCGCTGGTACCGCACCGCCCTGGGAGGGACCTCGTGCTGACCGTCGACCTCGACCGCTTCGGCGTGGAGCCGGGGCACCGCGTCCTGGACATGGGCTGCGGCGGCGGCCGGCACGCCTT
Source organism: Mycobacteriales bacterium (assembly GCA_035553635.1). Lineage (GTDB taxonomy): Bacteria > Actinomycetota > Actinomycetes > Mycobacteriales > SCTD01 > DATLGD01. Next base: position 6,189 of record DATMKB010000373.1, on the reverse strand, counting down.
CGCGCTCTACCGCCGGGGCGCCGACGTCGTCGCGCTCGACATGGACGCCGCGGAGCTCAAGGGCGTGCGCGAGATGTTCGGCGCGATGGCGCTCGAGGGGGAGGCGCCGGAGGGCGCCACCGCCACGGCCCTGCGCGGCACCGCGTACTCCCTGCCGTTCGCCGACGCCAGCTTCGACCGCGTCATCGCCGCCGAGGTGCTCGAGCACCTGCCGGAGGACCGCCGGGCCATGGCCGAGCTCGTCCGGGTGCTCAAGCCGGGCGGCCTGATCGCCGTGACCGTGCCGCGATGGGGTCCGGAGCTGGTCTGCTGGGCGCTGTCGAGCGCCTACCACGAGGCCGAGGGCGGCCACGTGCGCATCTACCGCGGCAGCGAGCTGGTCCGCCGCCTGACCGCCGCGGGCCTCGAGCCGGTCGGCAGCGCCCACACCCACGGGCTGCACGCGCCCTACTGGTGGCTCAAGTGCGCGGTCGGCGTCGACGACGCCGAGAACCCGCTGGTCAAGGCGTACCACCGCCTGCTGGTCTGGGACATGATGAAGGCGCCGCGGCTCACCCGCGTGGCCGAGCGGCTGCTCGACCCGGTGGTCGGCAAGAGCCTCGTGCTCTACCTGCGCAAGCCCGCGGCGGACGAGGAGCCGGCCCGTGTGGCTGCGTGACCTCCCGGGCGTCCTCACCGCCGCCCAGCTCGAGCAGACCGTCGCGAGCATCGCCGCCGCACAGCACGACAGCGGCGCGCTGCCGTGGCCCGACGGCCACACCGACCCCTGGGACCACGTCGAGTGCGCCATGGCGCTCGTCCTCGGCGGCCGCCTGGACGAGGCCCGCGCGGCCTACGCGTGGATGCGGCGCACCCAGGAGCCCGACGGCGCCTGGCGCACGAAGTACGAGGGCGAGGCCGTCCTCGACGCCACCGTCGACACCAACCAGGTCGCCTACGTCGCCGTCGGCGTCTGGCAGTGGTGGCAGGTCACCGGCGACCGCACGCTCGTCGACCAGATGTGGCCGCACGTGCGCCGCGCGCTCGACCTCGTCTGCGACCTGCAGGCCCCGGGCGGCCACCTCTACTGGTCCCGCGACCCGCAGGGCCGCACCGACACCGACGCGCTGCTCACCGGCTCGTCGTCGAGCTACCAGTCGCTGCGCTGCGGCATCGCGCTCGGCGAGCTGGTGGGGGAGCCGCAGCCCGAGTGGGAGCTGGCGGCCGGGCTGCTCCAGCACGCCGTCGCGCACCACCCCGAGGTCTTCCTCGACAAGACCCGCTTCTCCATGGACTGGTACTACCCGGTGCTCGGCGGGGCGGTCCGCGGCGACGCCGCGCAGGAGCGCCTGGCCGACCGCTGGGACGAGTTCGTCGTCCCGGGCGTGGGCTGCCGCTGCGTGGCCGACCGGCCGTGGGTCACCGGCGCCGAGACGGCCGAGCTGTGCCTGGCGCTCGCGGCGATGGGGGAGCGCGACCGCGCCGTGCGGCTGCTGGGCGAGGTGCAGCACCTGCGCGAGCAGGACGGCTCCTACTGGACCGGGCTCGTCTTCGACGAGGACGTCCGCTGGCCGGTCGAGCGGTCGTCCTGGACCGCCGCCGCGGTCGTCCTGGCCGCCGACGCGCTGGCGGGCGGGCCCTCCCTCGAGCTGTTCACCGGGGAGCACCTCCCGACCGGCGTGCTGCTCCCGGCGGACGCCTGCACGGCTGACGGCGCCCCGTGCGCCTCGTCGGCGCTGCCCCTGCCGTCCGACGACCGGCTGTAGTCAGACCACCGGGGCGGCGGTCCGCCGGAGCACCCGCAGCGAGCCGGTGACGCCGGCCTCCTCGAACGCGCCGCTGTCGACGGCCCGCCGGAAGACGTTCCACGGCGGGCGGCCGCCGTCCTCCGGGCGCTCGAACACGTCGTGCACGAGCAGCGTCCCGCCCTCGACGACGTGCGGCGCGAAGCCGGCGTAGTCGTGCTGGGCGACCTCCTCGGTGTGGTTGCCGTCGAGGAAGAGCAGCTCCAGCGGGGTCGTCCACCAGGGCGCCACCTGCTGCGTCGTCGCGACCAGGACGCTCACGACCTCGTCCAGGGCGGCGTCCCACAGCGTCCGCCGCAGCGACGGCAGGGTCTCCAGCCGCCCGGTGTGGGCGTCGACGAGCGAGGCGTCGTGCCACTCCCACCCCGGCTGGTTCTCCTCGGAGCCGCGGTGGTGGTCGAGCGTCACCAGCTGCGCACCCGCGTCCCGGGCGGCGGTGCCCAGGTGCAGCGTCGACAGGCCGCAGTACGTGCCGACCTCGAGCCAGGTGCCCGGCCGCGCGGCGCGGGCGGCGTCGAGCAGGGCCGCGGCCTCGTCGTCGGGCAGGAAGCCCTTGGTCCGGGCGGCGACAGCGGCGATCTCGGGCGGGAGCACCCGGGCAGCCTGCCGCACCGGGCGTGCGGCCGCCGTCAACGGGTACCGTCCACCAGCACGGAGGGGAGTATCCCCGCATCCCGGGGTCGTCAGCACGGTCCGCCCGCACCGCCAGGGGCAGGACCCGGCGCCGGGGCCTGGTCGCCAGGTGGGAGAGACCTCCGGTGGCCCGTCCTGCCCACCGGAGCACCCTGGAGAAGTCGTGCTGCTCGCCGTCGAGTCCGCCCCCGTCACCGAGGCCTCGCTCGGCATCCCGCTCTGGGTCTGGCTGGCGACCGTGCTCGCCGTCCTGGCCGTCATCAGCTTCGACCTGCTGCACAGCACCCGGCGGCCGCACGTGCCCTCGCTCAAGGAGGCCACGGCCTGGAGCCTGGTGTACGTCGTCGCCGCGCTGGTCTTCTGCGTCGGGCTGCTCGTCGTGGTCGACGGCCGGATCGCGGCCGAGTTCCTCGGCGGCTACATCACCGAGAAGGCGCTCTCGGTCGACAACCTGTTCGTCTTCGTGATCATCATGACGACCTTCGCGGTGCCGCCGAAGCACCAGCAGAAGGTGCTGATGATCGGCATCCTGCTCGCGCTGGTCCTGCGCGGCATCTTCATCGCCGTCGGCGCGGCCGCCATCTCGGCCTTCAGCGAGGTCTTCTACCTGTTCGGCGCGTTCCTCCTCTACACGGCGGTGCAGCTCGCCCGGCACCGCGGCGAGGAGCCCGACCTCGAGAACAACAAGATCCTCGACTTCGCGCAGCGCCGCCTGTCCACGACCAAGGAGTACGACGAGGCGAAGATCCGCACGGTCGTCGACGGCAAGCGGGTGTTCACGCCGATGGCGATCGTGCTCGTCGCGATCGGCACGACGGACCTGCTGTTCGCGCTCGACTCCATCCCGGCGATCTTCGGCATCACGCAGGAGCCGTACCTCGTCTTCACCGCCAACGCCTTCGCCCTCATGGGCCTGCGCCAGCTGTACTTCCTCGTCAACGGCCTGCTCGACCGGCTGGTCTACCTGTCGATCGGCCTGTCGGTCATCCTCGGCTTCATCGGCGTGAAGCTCATCCTCCACGCGCTGCACGAGAACGGCATCGACCTCGGCTTCGTCGGCGAGGGGGCCTGGGCCCTCCTGCCGGAGATCGGCATCGGGACCTCGCTCACCGTCATCGCGATCACCCTGGCCATCACCACGGTGGCGAGCCTGCGGGCGGTCAAGCGCCACCCGGAGATGCTGGACAAGCCCGGCATCCACAACGAGCTCGGCGAGGCCCTCGAGCAGGTCCCGGACGACACCCGGCGCTGACCGGCAGGAGTTCCGGGGCGGGCGTCGAAGCACCTGCGGTGTGACGCCCCCCACGCGAGTCCTCGCTGCCCTGGCCGCCGCCGCCGCGCTCGTCGCGACGACCGCCGGCACCGCCCTGGCCCACGAGGAGCGCGACTCGGTCTTCCCGGACGGCTCGAAGGCGGTCCCCGTCGCCCGCGGCTACGACCCGGGGGAGCCCCACCTGGTGGTCTGCAAGCAGGACAGCGCGGACGCCGTCGCCGCCATGCCGGCCGGCCCGGTCAAGGCGCTCAACGAGGAGCTCCTCGCGAAGTGCCGCTTCGAGCACCTCCAGGCGGCCGTCGACGCCGTCACCGAGCGGGGCACGAACATCTACGTCCTGCCGGGCCTGTACCGGGAGGAGCCGTCCTGGGACGAGAACGCCCCCTGCACCGACTCCTACGACGGCGGCGTCGTCGACTACGAGCTCATCGTGTCGTGCGGCGAGGTCATCAACCTCGTCACGGTCGCCGGCGACAGCGACGCCCGCACCCGCGAGGTGGAGTGCAACCAGCTCTGCGACCTGCAGATCGAGGGCACCGGCCTGCGGATGGAGGACGTCGTCCTGCAGGGCGGGTTCAAGGACGACGGCGACTGGGTCAAGCACAACGGGCTCAAGGCCGACCGTGCCGACGGCTTCGTCGTGCGGAACATGACCTTCGAGCTGTTCCGCGAGAACGCGCTCTACGTCCACGAGACCGACGGCTACCTCATCGACCGGGTCAACGCCCGGCACAACGACCTCTACGGGATCCTGACCTTCACCTCGGACCACGGGGTCATCAGCAACTGCGACACGTCCTACAACGGCGACTCCGGCGTCTACCCCGGCTCGGCCGCCGACGTGAACCAGTCCAACCCCAACACCGAGCGCCTCACGCGCTGGGCGGTGGAGATCTTCGGGTGCAAGACCCACCACAACGCCCTGGGCTTCTCCGGCACCGCCGGCAACTCGGTCTGGTTCCACGACAACGAGGTCTTCGAGAACCAGGCCGGCTACGTCACCGACTCCTTCGTCGGCGACCACCCCGGCATGCCGCAGGACCACGCCTGGCTCACCGGCAACAAGATCTACAGCAACAACAACAACTACGTGCGCGAGTTCGTGCACAGCGGCAAGTGCTCGGGTCCGCCCGCCTCCCGCGGCTACGGCGAGGGCACGGTCTGCCCGGCCTTCCCCGTGCCGGTGGGCACCGGCGTGCTCATCGCCGGCGGCAACCGCAACCTCGTCGAGGCCAACGACATCTACGACAACTGGCGCGCCGGCGTGAAGCTGCTGTGGGTGCCCGGCGCCGTGCGCGGCGACTACGGCCTGACGCAGCAGTACGACACGAGCAACGGCAACCACTACCGCGACAACCGCTTCGGCTTCCACCCCGCCGGCGTCGTCCAGCCCAACGGGCTCGACGTCGAGTGGGACGAGCAGGGCGTCGGCAACTGCTGGCAGGGCAACGTCTCGACCGCCGGGGCGGTCACCCACGACGCCGCGCTCCCGCTGCCCGACTGCGACAGCGGCGGCTCGAAGAGCCCCGTCGGCAACGTCACCAAGACGGCCCTCATGGCCTCCTGCGCCACGTACAACCGCGAGGACCAGCCCGACCCGCCCGGCTGCGACTGGTTCGAGAACCCCGCCGTCCCCGCCGGGCGCCAGGAGGCCCCGGACGGGTCGACCGCGGAGCCCGCAGGCCGCGGGGAGGCCGCCCCGGCGGCTCCGACGTCCGGCGGCGCGGGGCTGCCCGCGCCGGCGGCGACCGGCGGCACGCTCGTCGGGGCCCGGAGCCTGCCGGCCACCGGCGTGGCGCTGCTCCCGGCGCTGGCCGGCCTCGCCCTCGCCGGCAGCGTCCTGCACCTGCGCCGGCGCCAGCGCGCCGCGGACGAGCCGGCGGCGTGACCCTGCTCGACGCCCCGCCTGCCCCGGGAGTCCGTGCCGCCGGGGCCGGGCGGCGGCGCTGGCCCCTCGTCGTGGCCGCTTCGGCCGCGCTGCTCGGGCTGCTGTGGACCGCGGCCCTCGTGGTCGCGCCGCGGACCGTCGCGCTGTCCGCCGGCACGACGGCCCTGTCGGGCACCGCGCCGGTGCGCACGGTCCCGGAGTACGGCCCCCGCGGCATGCACGTCGTCGGCTACGACCACGGCGCCGCCCTGGACCTGCGGGTGCCCGTGCGCAACGACGGACCGCTGCCGGTCACGGTGACGGCCGCCTCGACGGGGGCGGGGCCCTTCCCGCTGCTGGCGGTCACGGCCGAGGCAATGCCCCTGCGGCTCGGCCCGGGGGAGACCGGCGAGGTCGTGCTGCGCGGCGTCCTGGGCAACTGCGCCTACTACCACGAGCGGGAGGCGCAGACGGTCGACGCGCTCTCCCTCGTCGTCCGCCCGGGCGTGCCGCTCGCCGGCGCGGCGACCACCGTCGTGCCGCTGGACGTCCCGCTGTTCCTCCGCAGCCCGATGATCGTGCGGTGCCCGGACCGCCAGCTCGACCGCCAGGCGCAGGACCGCTCGTCCGCC
>DATMKB010000372.1:0-6531 GCA_035553635.1 Mycobacteriales bacterium | reverse complement strand
GCTGCGCGTCGCCGTCGCCGACGGGCACCTGCGGTGGCGCGAGGTCGCCGCGCTCGAGCTCGGCGCCCCCGTGCCCGGCGGCCGGTCGGTGCGCTTCTCCCCCGACGTCAGCGGCGGCGGCCTGCGGCCCGCGGGCTGGTCCCAGGTGCTGCGACGGGGCGCCTACCGCGCCAGCCACGTCGGCCGCGACGCCTGACACGCTGCACGGGTGGACGCCGAGCTCGAGGAGGCGCTGCGCCGAGGCGGCGTGGTGTGGGTCGGCCTCGACGGCCGGGCGCCGCGCCCGGTCTGGCACGTCTGGCACGACGCCGCCGTGCACGTCGTCTGCGGCGGCGGGGAGCAGGAGCTGCCGGGCGCGGCCGGTGCGGCGCAGGCGGTCGTCGTCGCGCGCGGCCGCGGGTCGCTGGCCGGGCGGGCCGGCGAGCTGGCCGCCGACGTCGAGCGGCTGGCGCCCGGCACGCCCGCCTGGGACGAGGTCGTGCCGCTGCTCGTCGCCGCCCGGCTCAACGCGCCCGACCTCGACGCGCTGCCCGAGCAGTGGGCGCGCTCGTCGGTGGTGCTGCGCCTGCGTTCGGCACCGTGACGGGAGGGCCCGCCGCACCAGCAGGTGCGGCCGGCGGGACGGAGCTCGTCTCCTGGACCCCCGCGGGACCACCGGCACCACCTGGTGGCACGGCAGGCACGCGGGAGGCCCGCGCGCGTCGCGCCCCCGCTCGGCCGCGACGTCCCGGGCCGCCGCAGCTCAGCCGGGGCGGCGCACCTCGCCGCGGGCGACGAGCACCGCGTCGCCGGCCACGGTGACCCGCTCGGCCGCACCGCCGCGCGCCTCGACGGCGCAGCGCATCGTCGAGGGCCGGCCGACCTCCTCGCCCTGCCGCACGACGTACTCGGTGCGCCCCTCCCGCAGCAGACCACGGGCGGCGAGGTGCACGCCGAGCCCGACGGCCGCCGAGCCCGTCGCCGGGTCCTCCGCCACGCCGACCTCCGGCACGAAGACCCGGCTGTGCGCCGCGGCCCCGTCCCACGCCGTCAGCGACAGGCCGGTGCCGAGGTCGAGCGCGGCGAGCGCCCGCAGGTCCGGCACCGCCCGCGCGACGGCGTCCGGGCGCACCAGCAGGTAGGTGAAGTCGATGCCGCAGCCGGCCCGGCCGGCGTCCCCGGCCGTTTCGTCGAGGTCGTCGGCGACCAGCCCGACGGCGTCCAGCAGCGGTCCGGGGTCGACGACCGGCCCCGCCGACGGCGTCCCGGCGGTGAGCACCACCGGCCCCTCGGCCGGCACCTCGAGCGGCAGGTCGCCCGCGCCGCAGCGCTGCACGAGCCGCCCGGCGCGCACCCGGCCCAGCCGGCGCAGCACCGACGCCGCCCCCACCGACGGGTGCCCGGCGAACGGCAGCTCGACCGTCGGCGTGAAGATCCGCAGCCGGTAGCCCTCACCGGAGACCTCCTGCGGGAACGCCGTCTCCGACAGGTTGAACTCCGCCGCGAGCGCCTGCAGCTCCTCCGTCGCCAGGGCCTCCGTGCCGAGGACGACGGCGAGCGGGTTGCCCGCGAACGGCCGGTCGGTGAAGACGTCGACGACCTCGTAGGGCAGCCAGCCCATCAGGGCATCGTCATCCCGCCGTCGACCGGCAGCGTGATGCCCGTGACGTAGCTGGCGGCGTCGCTGGCGAGGAAGACGCCGACGGCGGCGAGCTCCGCGGGGTCGCCCAGGCGGCCGGCCGGAGTGATCATCTTGACCATCTCCGCCTCCTGCGGGTCCATCTCGTCAGTCATCTCGGTCGGGAAGTAGCCCGGCGCGATCGCGTTGACGCGGATGCCCTTGCGGCCGGTCCACTGCTGCGCGAGGTCGCGCGTGAGGCCGATGAGGCCCGCCTTGGAGGCGGCGTACGCCGCCTGCGGCAGCACGCCGGGGTGGATCCCGAGGACGCTCGAGATGTTGATGATGGAGCCGCCGCGCTCCTTGTCGGCCGCGCGGCCGAAGGCCTGCGCGCACCAGTAGGCGCCGTTGAGGTTCACGTCGATCACGCGGAGGAACTCCGCGGGCGTCTCCCGGCTGGCCGGCTTGGCCCAGCCGAGGCCGGCGTTGTTGACGAGGACGTCGACGCGCCCGAACTCCGACACGGCCTTCTGCACGAGCCGCTCGCACTGCTCGGGGTCGGTGACGTCGGTCTGCTCGTAGGCGTACCGGCGGCCCGCGGCCTCCACCAGCTCCCCGGTCTGCGGCAACCGGTCGACGCGCCGGGCGCCGAGCACGACGTCGGCGCCCGCCTCGGCGAAGGCCTGCGCGAACGCCACCCCCAGGCCGGAGGACGCGCCGGTGACGACGACGACCTTGTCGTCCAGGCGGAAGCGGTCGAGCACGGTCACGGGTCCTCCAGCGAGTTCGGGGCGCGGTCCGGCGCATCCTCCCCAATACGCTGCGGGGCGTGAGCACCGGCACCCGCGTCTTCGCCGCACGCCTGGCCGGCCTGCTCGTCTTCGACCCCGACGGCGAGCAGGTCGGGCGGGTGCGCGACGTCGTCGTCGCGCTGCGCATCGGCCGCGACGCCCCGCGGGTGCTGGGGCTCGCCGTCGAGATCTCCGGCCGGCGCCGCATCTTCGTGCCGATCGGGCGGGTGCGGGCCATCGACCCGGACGCGGTCGTGCTCGGCACGGGCACCGTCAGCCTGCGCCGCTTCGAGCAGCGCCCGGGCGAGACGCTCGTGCTCGCCGAGCTGCTCGACCGCCGCGTCACGCTGCTCGAGACCGGCGAGGAGGTCACGGTCCTCGACGTCGGCATCGAGCAGACCCGCACCGACTGGCTCGTCACCCGGGTGGCCGTGCGCCCGAGCGGCGGCGGGCTGCGCGGCCGCCGGCGCGGCCAGGTGCAGCAGGTGGCCTGGGACGAGGTCAGCGGGTTCTCGCTGCCCGAGGACGGCCAGGGCGCCGCCAACCTGCTCGCCGTCTTCGAGAAGCTGCGGCCGGCCGACCTCGCCACCGTCCTGCACGACCTGTCGGACAAGCGGCGCGCCGAGATCGCCGCCGCCCTCGACGACGAGCGGCTCGCCGACGTCCTCGAGGAGATGCCCGAGGACGAGCAGGTGGAGCTGCTGGGCGGCCTGGAGGACGAGCGCGCCGCCGACGTCCTCGAGGCCATGGCGCCGGACGACGCCGCCGACCTGCTCGGCGAGCTGCCCGAGGACGAGGCGCAGCGCCTGCTCGGGCTCATGGAGCCCGACGAGGCCGCGCCCGTCCGCTCGCTGCTGCGCTACGACGACGACACCGCCGGCGGCCTCATGACCCCCGAGCCGGTCGTCCTGCCCCCGAACGCCACGGTCGCGGAGGCGCTCGCGCGGGTGCGGCACCCCGAGCTCTCGCCGGCGCTCGCGGCCCAGGTGTACGTCGTCCGGCCGCCGTACGAGACGCCCACCGGGCGCTACCTCGGCACCGCGCACTTCCAGCGGCTGCTGCGCGAGCCGCCGTCGGCGCTCATCTCGGCCGTCGTCGACACCGACATCGACCCGTTGCAGCCGGACTGCCCGCTGCAGGAGGTCACGCGCCACCTGGCCACGTACAACCTCGTCGCGGTGCCCGTCGTCGACGCCGAGGGCCACCTGCTCGGCGCCGTCACCGTCGACGACGTCCTCGACCACCTGCTGCCGCGCGACTGGCGCGAGCACCGCGAGGCCGGCCGTGGCTGAGCGGGCGCCGCGGGTGCGCCTGGACACCCCGGCGGTGCAGCGCCGCTCGGTGGCCCGGCCGCACTACGACCCCGACGCCTTCGGCCGGCTGTCGGAGCGCATCGCCCGGTTCCTCGGCACCGCGCGGTTCATCGTCTACATGACCGTGTTCGTCACGGTCTGGCTGATCTGGAACACCTTCGCCCCGGCCGACCTCCAGTTCGACCCGCGGGCGCTGAACTACACGCTGCTCACGCTCATGCTGTCGCTGCAGGCGTCCTACGCCGCGCCGCTCATCCTGCTCGCGCAGAACCGGCAGGCCGACCGCGACCGCGTCTCCCTGGAGGAGGACCGCGCGACGAGCATGCGCCTGCAGGCCGACGTCGAGTACCTGGCCCGCGAGGTCGCCGCGCTGCGGCAGGCCCTCGGCGAGGTGCCCACCCGCGACTACCTGCGCGACCAGCTGCGCGAGGTCACCGAGGAGCTCGCCGGGTCCCCGGGCGCCGAGGGCGACGACGCCGACCGCACGGCCCGGCGGGAGCGCGAGGAGCGGGAGCGCCGGGCGGAGAAGAAGCGCCGCCGCGACGAGCGCCGCACCGAGGACCGCGCCGAGGACCGGCCCGACATCGGCGAGCCGTTCGTCGGCGAGGACGCCACCGACTGAGCCGCCCGGGCTACACCGGGCGGCCCGACCGGCCGAGACAGCCGGTGTGAGCTCCGCAGCCGAGGCCGCCCCCGCGACCGTCCCCGCCCAGGCAGGCCTCGAGTCCGGTGCCCGCGGCCGCACCCGCCGCCGCATCGGCGAGGTGCTCGTGAGCCAGGGCCTGCTCGACGAGGCGCAGCTGCAGGCCGCCCTCGACGAGCAGGCCTCGACGCCGCCCGGCACGCCCCGGCGGCGGCTCGGGCAGGTCGTCATCGAGCTCGGCCTCGCCACCGAGCGGCAGGTCGCCGAGGCGCTCGCGGAGGCGCTGCAGCTGCCGCTCGTCGACCTGGGCCGGACGATGGTCGTGCCCGAGGCCGTCCGGCTGCTGCCCCGCGCGGTGGCCGAGCGCAGCGGCGTCCTCGTGCTCGAGCGGTCCGGGCCGAAGGTCACGGTGGCCACGGCCGACCCCACCAACGTCGTCGCGCTCGACGACGTCAAGCTCTACACCGGGGCCGGCGAGCTGGTGGTGCTCGTCGCCACCGACTCGCAGGTGCGCGACCACCTCGCCCGCTCGTGGTCGCTGTCGGAGGACTCCTCCGACGTCCACACGCTGTTCGAGGGCATCGACGACGGCCCCGCCGACGCCGCCGCCGAGGACGTCAGCGCCACGGCCGTGGAGTCGGCGCCGATCGTCCGGCTCGTCGACGTCGTGCTCGCCGACGCCGTGCGGGCGCGGGCCAGCGACGTGCACGTCGAGCCGCAGGCCGGCGAGCTGCGCATCCGCTACCGCGTCGACGGCCTGCTGCGCGACGTCATGACGGTGCCGCGGAACGCGACGTCGGCGACGGTGAGCCGCATCAAGATCGTGTCGGGGCTCGACATCGCCGAGCGCCGGCGTCCGCAGGACGGCCGCGCGAAGCTCACCGTCGACGGCATGACGGTCGAGGCGCGCGTCTCGACGCTCCCGACGCTGCACGGCGAGAAGGTGGTCATCCGCCTGCTCCCCCGCGCCGACGGCGTCCCGATGCTCGGGCGCACCGGCCTCACCGCGCCGCAGCTCGAGCTGGTGAGCAACGCGCTGGTGCAGGCGCAGGGGCTGGTGCTCATCACCGGCCCGACCGGCTCGGGCAAGACGAACACCCTGTACGCCGGCATCCAGCAGGTCTCCACGCCCGACCGCAACATCGTCACGCTCGAGGACCCCGTCGAGATCCAGGTGCCCGGCATCACGCAGGTGCAGGTGAGCGAGCGGCAGGGCCTGACCTTCGCCCGCGGACTGCGCTCGATCCTGCGGCAGGACCCGGACATCGTGCTGGTCGGCGAGGTGCGCGACGCCGAGACCGCCGAGCTCGCGCTCAAGGCCTCGCTCACCGGCCACCTCGTCCTGACGACCCTGCACACCAACGACGCCGTCGCCGCCGTCACGCGCCTGGTCGACATGGGCGTGGAGCCGTTCCTCGTGGCGTCGTCGCTGACGCTCGTGGTGGCGCAGCGGCTGGTGCGCCGGCCGTGCGCGTCGTGCGCCGCGCCGTACGTGCCGTCGCCGCGCACGCTCGCCCTGCTCGGGCTCACCGAGAGGGACATCGCCGAGGCCCGCCCGCAGCGCGGCAAGGGCTGCGCGGAGTGCGCCGGCACCGGGTACCGCGGGCGCCTCGGGGTGTTCGAGGTGCTGCCGGTGACGGCGGCGCTGCGCCAGGTCCTGCTGTCGACGCCCACCGAGGCGGCCATCGGGGCGGCAGCCCGGGCGAACGGGATGCTGACGCTGCGCGCCTCCGCGCTGGCCGCCGCGCACCGCGGCGAGACGACGTACGAGGAGGTGCTGCGCGCCACCACGGTCGACACCGTCAGCGGCCACCGCTGCCCCTCGTGCTCCCGCGCGCTGGCCGACGACATGGTCTGCTGCCCGTACGACGGCACCCCCGTCGGCCGCGGCCGCTGCCCCGGCTGCGACAAGCACCTCGAGGCGGAGTGGGGCACCTGCCCCTACTGCCGCACGCCGGTCGAGCGGCCGGCGCCGGCGCACGACGAGGAGCGGCTGCCGCGGCTGCTCGTCGTCGACGACGACGCCTCGATCGGGGCCTTCGTGCAGGCGGCGCTGACCGGCTCGGCGGAGGTGCGCGTGGCGCTCACCGCCGAGGAGGGCCTCGCGCTCGTCGGCACCGAGGAGTTCGACGGCGTGCTCGTCGACAACGGCCTGCCCGACCTGTCGGGCGTCGAGCTCGTGCGGCT
>DATMKB010000371.1:0-3299 GCA_035553635.1 Mycobacteriales bacterium | reverse complement strand
AGCCCGCACCGACCGCCAGCCCGACAGCCGCCCCGGCCCCGACGACCGAGCCGACCACCTCGCCGACGACCGCGCCGACCACCGCGCCCGCCCCGAGCACCCCGGCGCCGGCCCCGGCGACGAGCGCCCCGGCTCCCGCCGGCCCGACGGTGATCGTGGCGGACTGCCCCACCACCCCGGACTCCGCGGCCGTGGTGCTCTGCGCGCCGGTCCGCCTCAGCCGCTGACGGCGCCCGCTCTGGCATCCTGACCGCCGACGGGCGGGGGGCGCAGTGCGGCGGGAGACCACCACGACGGGCGCGCTCGCGCTCGCCGGCGGCACGGCCCTCGGCGCCGCCGTGGCGCTCGGCTCGTACGCCGTCTCGCCGCTCGTGGTGGTGGGCGCCGCCGTCGGGCTGGCCTACCTGGTCGTCGCGTGCGTCCGGCCGGTCGCGGCCGTCTGCGGGGCGCTGCTGCTGGCGCCGGCCGAGGGGCTGCAGGTGCCGCTCGCCGGCATCGGCAGCCTGTCCCCCACCGAGGTCGCCTTCCTGCTCGTGGCGGTCGGCTGGGTGTGGCGGGCCCTGCGCGGCGACCCGCGTACGCGCTACGTGCAGATCGCCGACTTCCCCCTCGTGGCGCTCGTGCTCGCGGTGCTCCCCGGGGCCGCCCTCGGCGTCGACCTGCCGGTGGTGGTGCGCCTGACGCTCATGTACGGCGCCTTCCTGCTCGCCTTCCTCACCGTCAAGGGCTTCACGCCGCGCGAGCTGCGCGCCGTCGTCATCAGCCTGGGGCTGGGCGCGGGCCTGCTGGGCGGCCTCGGGCTGCTGGCCTACCTGCAGGGCGGCGGACCGGTCGTCTACGGCACGAGCGTCGGCGGGCGCGCCGCCTTCGGCATCCCCGACCCCAACTACTTCGGCGCCTACCTGCAGACCGCCGCCGTGCCGCTGCTGGCGCTCGTCGTCGCGCGGCGCGGGCGGTGGCGGGTGCCCGCGGCCCTCGCCGTCGCCGTCGCCCTCGTCGCGGTGGTGGCCTCGCTGTCGCGGGGCGCGCTGCTCGCCACCGCGCTGGCGCTGGCCGTCGTCGTGCTCGCCTGGACCCGCACCCGGGTCGCCGCCGCCGCAGTGCTCGTCGCCGTCGGGTGCCTGACCGCCGTCAACCTCAACCCGCTGCTCACCAGCCAGACCACCGAGGTCGCCGTCGACCGGCTCTCGGGCGTGACGAGCAGCAGCAGCAGCTCCGACAACCGGCTGCGCCTGTGGGCGGGGGCGGTCGAGCTCGTCGTCACCGAGCCGCAGGGCCTGGGCGTCCTGCGCTTCCGCGAGGTGTCGGTGCGGTCGGGGGTCACCGAGCGCGGCAAGCCGCTCGAGAACGCCCACAACGCCTACCTGAACGTCGCCGTCGAGCTGGGCGTGCTGGGTCTGGTCGCCTACCTCGCCTGGCTCGCGCGCGTCGCCTGGGACGTGCGCACGGAGTGGGCGCGGCGCCGGCCGGAGACCGCGGCCCTCGCGGTGGGTGTCGGGGCGGCCTTCGCCGGCCACGCGCTGCAGGCCATGACGATCGTGCAGTACCGCGTGCAGACCATCCTCGCGACGCTGTTCGTGCTCACCGGCGTCGCCGCCGCGGCCCGCGCCTGGCCCTCGCCGGACGAGGACGACGCCGACGCGGAGCTGGTGCCGGCCGACGGGGCGGCCGGCTGAGCCGGGGCTAGGACGCCGGACCGGACGCCGGCGCCCGCTCCTCGGCCGGCGCGGCGGGCGCGGCAGGAGGAGTCGCGTGGCGCGGCTCGACGGCGTCGTCGCCGCCGGTCAGGGCCTCGAAGCGCTGGGGCGTGCCCCCGCGGCCGAAGCGCTTCTTCTTCGGCGCGTACGCCTCGTAGCTCGCGATGCGGTCGCGCGCCTCGCCGCGGTTGACGACGAGCCCGAGCGGCCGCCGCCCGACCTTGGTGAGCTGGTCGACCGCCGCGACGAGGTCGGGCAGCTTGCTGCGCCCCAGGTCGACGACGAGCAGGACGCAGTCGGCGTCCTGCGCCACGAGCGAGGCGTCGGCACCGACGCTGACCGGCGGCGTGTCGATGACGACGACGTCGGCGCGGTCGACGAGCGAGGTGAGGGCCTCCCGGCTCGACGGCAGGCCGAGGAGCGCGGACGGGTGCTGCGGCAGCGGCCCGGCCGGCAGCAGGCGAAGGCTGCTCAGCTCGGTGGTGACCACCGAGGCCTCGAAGGAGGTGTCGCCGCGCAGGTAGGTGGAGGTGCCGGCGCGCGAGCCCGTCTTCGGGTCCATGTAGAGGCGGCGGTGCAGGGCCGGCCGGCGCAGGTCGGCGTCGACGAGCAGGACGGCGTCGTCGACGAGCGACAGCGTGCCGAGCGCGAGCCCCAGCTCGGCGACGACGGTCGACTTGCCCTCGCCCTCCTTGGCGCTGGTGACGGCGATGCTGCGCACCGGCCCGGTGCCCGCGTGCGCCACCGAGGTGGCCATGAGGCGCACGCCCTCCTCGAAGAGCCGCTCGGCCACCTCCTTGCGGCGGATGCGCGGCAGCGTGCCGAGCACCGGGATGCCGAGCACCGCCTCGAGCTGGTCGGGGTCGCGCAGCCGGGTGTCGAGCCGGGCCCGCACGAGCGCGAGGGCGAGGCCGAGCGCCGTCGACAGCACCAGCGCGACGAGCGTGTAGAGCGTCGGCTTGGGCCGGTCGGGCGCCGGGGGCACCGAGGCGGGGTCGGCGACCGACACGCCCGACGACGGCGCGGCGTTCGGGATCGCCGTCTGCACGTAGTCGACGAAGCCCTCGGCGTAGGCGTTGGCCAGCCGGGCCGCCTGCTCGGCGTCGCCGTCCTCGGCGCGCACCTCGATGAGCTGGGTCTCGGTCACCGTGGCGAACGACATCCGGTCGAGCAGGTCGCCGGCGCTCTCGCCCGTGCCGAGCTCGCGGGCGACGTCGGCGGCCACGTTGCGGCTGCCGATGAGGCGGGCCAGCGTGCGCGCGTAGGCCTGGTTGGCCTGCACGACGTCGAAGCTCGCGCCGGAGCTCTCCGGCTGGTTGACGACGAGCGTGGCGGTGGCGACGTACACCGGCGCCTGCGTCACCGACAGCGCGGCCGTGGCGCCGGTGGCCGACAGCACGACGAGCAGGACGAGCCAGCGGCTGCGCACGACCGAGCGCCACGCCGACTCGCGGCGCACGGCTGTCATAGGGTCCCTCCGTCCGGTCGCCGCAGCATAGGGGCGGGGCGCGCCCGTGGCAGGCAGGCCGCGAGAGGCGTCGGCACGCGTCGCGCCGGACCTGAGCGGGCCGGGAGGGGTGCGGTGCGGGTCGTCCACGTCGC
>DATMKB010000370.1:0-5220 GCA_035553635.1 Mycobacteriales bacterium | reverse complement strand
GCTGCCGGCGGCGCAGCAGCCCAGCTGGCCCGACCCCGGGGCGCTCAAGGCGGTCTACGACACGCTCGCCGAGGTGCCGCCGCTCGTGCAGCCCGGCGAGTGCGACACGCTCAAGGGCCGGCTGGCCGCCGTCGCGCGCGGCGAGGCGTTCCTGCTGCAGGGCGGCGACTGCGCCGAGACCTTCGACGCCAACACGGCCGAGGGCATCCGCGGCAAGGTCCGCACGCTGCTGCAGATGGCCGTGGTGCTCACCTACGGCGCCAGCGTGCCGGTGGTCAAGGTCGGGCGCCTGGCCGGGCAGTACGCCAAGCCCCGCAGCAGCGACGTCGAGGCCGGCACCGGCCTGCCCT
Source organism: Mycobacteriales bacterium (assembly GCA_035553635.1). Taxonomy (GTDB): domain Bacteria; phylum Actinomycetota; class Actinomycetes; order Mycobacteriales; family SCTD01; genus DATLGD01. The sequence goes on along the minus strand of DATMKB010000370.1, from coordinate 4,870 downwards.
CCTACCGCGGCGACGCCGTCAACAGCCTGCACGGCGACCGCACGCCCGACCCGCAGCGCATGGTGCGGGCGTACGCCAACAGCGCCGCGACCATGAACTTCATGCGGGCGATGTCGACCGACGGCAGCGCCGACCTCGCCGCCGTGCACGACTGGAACGTCGGCTTCGTGGCGAGCAGCCCGGCCGGCCACCGGTACGAGGAGCTCGCCACCGACATCGAGCGGGCGCTGGCCTTCATGCGCGCCTGCGGCCTCGACCTCGAGGGCATGAGCGAGACGCACGGCGTCGAGCTGTACTCGAGCCACGAGGCGCTGCTGCTGGAGTACGAGCGCGCGCTGACCCGCCTCGACGAGCCGACCGGGCGGGCCTACGACCTCTCGGCGCACCTCGTCTGGATCGGTGAGCGCACCCGCCAGCTCGACGGCGCCCACGTCGAGATGCTGTCACGCATCGCCAACCCCATCGGCCTGAAGGTCGGGCCCTCCGCCACCGGCGCCGACGTCGTCGCCCTCTGCGAGCGGCTCGACCCCACCCTCGAGCCCGGCCGCCTGACGCTCATCAGCCGCATGGGCGCCCGCCGGGTGCGCGACGCCCTGCCGGGCATCGTCCGCGCCGTCGAGGAGGCGCGCGGTCCCGGCTCGGTGGTGTGGACGTGCGACCCCATGCACGGCAACACCACGGAGTCGCCCAACGGCTACAAGACCCGCCACTTCGACGACGTCATGGACGAGGTGCGCGGCTTCTTCGAGGTGCACGCGGCCCTCGGCAGCCACCCGGGCGGCGTCCACGTGGAGCTCACCGGCGACGAGGTCACCGAGTGCCTCGGCGGCGCGCACCAGCTCACCCACGACGACCTCGCGGGCCGCTACGAGACGGCGTGCGACCCGCGGCTGAACAACAGCCAGTCGCTCGAGCTCGCGTTCCTCGTCGCGGAGATGCTGCAGACCCGACGGGCCCGCTGAGCCGCTACGCCGTGGCGTCGTAGGGCGCCGAGCGCACCCGGCTGCCGTCGGAGGCGCGGACGCTGTGCCGGCCCGGGATCCCGGCGGGGTTGCGGGCCACGAGCTCGGCCGTGAACGCCCCGTCGTCGTCGACGACCGCGCTCGTGCGCGAGCCGGTGGGGCGGCCGGCCGGGTCGAGGTACTCGAGGACGACCCGGCCGCCGGGCGTCCAGCCGCTCCCGCGGACGGTGAGCACCTGGCCGTTCGGCCCCGAGGCCGGGTCGACGACGAGCGCCGCGGCGCCGGGCGACGACGTCGCGGACGCGCTCGGCGAAGGGCTGGCCGACGGCGGCGCCGTCGTGGGCGGCGGCGCCGGCGGGGTGGTGCGCGGCGGCAGCACGAACACGGTGGTGCGCGGCTCCGGCACGGGCGGCGGGGGCGGCAGGTCGGTGCCGACGGTCAGGGGAGCCGGCACCTCCACGGGCGGCAGGGGCACCGCCGGCAGGACGCCGGACGACGCCGGCAGGACGGCGCTCGCGCCCCGGGAGAGCAGGACGCCCGTCCCGGTGCCGAGGACGACGGCGAGCACCACCCCGAGCGCCGCCAGCAGCGGCGGGAGCAGGCGCGGCTCGTCGTCCCACTCCTCCCACTCCTCCTCCGTGAGCTCGAGGGCCGCCGCCGCCGGCAGGACCGCCCGGGCCCGGGCCTCCGCGTCGGCGAGCACCGCCGTGCGCCCGGCCTCCGGCAGGGCGACGACGGCCAGCCCGGACAGGAGCAGGTGCACGCGCGACTGCGCCGCCACGACGGCGCTGCACGCCTCGCACGTCTTGGCGTGCCGCCGGGCGGTGGCGTCCGCGGGCGCCACCCGGTCGCTGTCGCCGAGCCGGCCGAGGGCGGCCAGGGAGCCGGCGTGCGCGGGCACCGGCGGGGCCGGCTCGTCGTCGAGCAGGGGCACGGCGCGCAGCCGGGCGCGGGCGACGAGCTGGCCAGCAGCCGCCTCGTCGGTGCCGAGCGCGGCCGCGACGGTGGCCACGGGCAGCCGGTAGGCGTCGCGGACGAGCAGCGCCAGCCGCTCGTCCTCCGGCAGCTCCTCGAGCGCCTCGGCGAGCACGAGCTGGTCCTCGTCGGAGGAGAGCAGGCCGCCGCCGAGCGGGAGGTCCGGGGCCGCGGCGCGGGCCCCGCGGGACAGCCGGCGGGCCTCGGCCACCCACCAGCCGACGGCGTCGGGCACCCGCTCGGGGCGCTGCGCCACCGCCTCGACGAGCGCCAGCGCGCTGCGCTCGACGACGTCGACCGCCGTGGCGGCGTCGACGCCGAGCCGGCGGACGGCGTCGTGGACGCGGTCGACGTGCAGCCGCAGGACCGCCTCGAGGTCCTCGGCCGGGACGCCGGGCCGGCGCGGCGGCACCGCGTCGAGCGACCCCCTCCCGTCCACGTCGAGCAGCCTAGGTCGCCGCCTAGCGTGGCCGGGTGACCCCGGACCGGCCGATCGACCTGCGCAGCGACACCGTCACGCGCCCCACCGCCGCCATGCTCGCCGCGATGGCCGCCGCCGAGACCGGCGACGACGTCTACGGGGAGGACCCCACCGTCCGGGCGCTCGAGGAGCGGGTGGCTGGCGCCTTCGGCCACGAGGCGGCGGTGCTCGTGCCGACCGGCACCATGGGCAACCAGATCTGCCTGCAGCTCGTCGTGCCGCCGGGGGAGGAGCTGCTCTGCGGCGCCGAGGACCACGTCGTCACCTACGAGCTGGGCGGCGCCGCCCGGTACGGCGGCATCTCGAGCCGCACGGTCACCGCGCCCCGCGGGCTGCTCACCGCCGGCGTGGTGGAGGAGCAGCTGCGCCCGGCCGGGTGGGGCACGGTCGCCACGCGCGCCGTCAGCGTCGAGCAGACGCACAACCGCGGCGGGGGAGCGGTGCACCCTCTGCCGGCCCTCGAGGAGCTGCGCGCCCTGACGTCGTCGGCCGGCGTGGCGCTGCACTGCGACGGCGCCCGCATCTGGAACGCCGCCGTGGCCTCCGGCACGCCGCTGGAGGCCTACGGGCGGCTCTTCGACACCCTGTCGGTCTGCCTGAGCAAGGGGCTCGGCGCGCCGGTCGGCTCGCTCGTCGTCACCGACGCCGCCCGCGCGGCCGAGGCGCGGGTGCTCCGCAAGCGGCTCGGCGGGGGCATGCGCCAGGCCGGCGTCCTCGCCGCGGCCGGGCTGCACGCGCTCGACGCGCACGTCGACCGCCTCGCCGACGACCACGCCCGGGCCCGCCGGCTCGCCGAGGCGCTGGCCCCCGCGGGCGTCGTCGAGCCCGCGGAGGTGGAGACCAACCTCGTCCCGCTGGACCTGTCGTCGGCGCCGCTCGACTCGCTCGCCCTCGCCGCCGCCGCCCGGGAGCGGGGCGTGCTCGTGTCGGTGCTCGCGCCGCAGCGCGCCCGCCTGGTCACCCACCTCGACGTCGACGACGCCGCTACCGACCGCGCGGGGGACGTCCTCCGCGAGCTCCTCGGGGCCTGACGGCAGGAACCGGACGCCGGGCGTCGAACGGAGCAGGGACAGTCCCCCCACCCGGAGGAGCGCTCGTGCGCCGCTCGCTGACCGCCACAGCCGTCGCCACCGCGTCGGTCCTGGCGCTGCCCCTGCTCGCCACCCCCGCCGCCGCCCACGGCGGCGACCCGCTCGACAAGGTCGTGTTCAAGCAGGTCCTCAAGCCCGAGACCACGGGCGGGATCAGCAAGAACATGGACTTCGTCGCGAACGCGCCCTACCAGGTGACCGGCGGGACCCGCGGCATGGGCGGCACCGACATCGAGTTCGCCCGCATCGGCGGCAACGACTACGCCTTCCTCGGCACGTACCAGAACGGCATGCAGATCGCCGACATCACGAACCCGGCGGAGCCCGAGGTCGTCTCGGTCTACGACTGCCAGATCCTGCAGGGCGACGTCCAGGTCTTCCGCCAGGGCCTGCGGGTCCTCGCGGCGTACACCGCCGACTCGTCGTTCGGCGCCAAGGGCGCGAACAGCGAGTGCGGCCAGGACCTCGGCATCGCCTCCGGCAAGCTCGGCACGGTCCTCGTCGACGTGACGAACCCGCTCGAGCCCAAGAGCGTGAGCTTCATCGAGGTGCCGCAGGGCTCGCACAACATGACGGTGCACCCGAGCGGCAAGTACCTCTACAACAGCAACTCCGACCTCATCACGAGCACGACGCCGAACATCGCGATCATCGACATCTCGACGCCCGAGGCGCCGAAGACCCTCCAGAACTTCCGCATCCCGTTCGTCCCGACGTCGCTGGGCTCGGAGAGCCACGACATCACCTTCAACGAGGACGGCACCCGGGCGTACTCGGCGGCCCTGTCGCAGACGCTCATCCTCGACACCACGAAGCCCGAGGCGCCGACGGTCGTCTCCCAGATCGTCGACCCGACCGTGCAGGTCAGCCACGGCAGCGACCCGATCACCCTCACCAACAAGGCCGGTAAGGAGCGCACGTTCCTCCTCGTCTCCGACGAGCAGCTCGGCGCGGCCGCGGGCACCAACTGCCCCGGTGGCGGCGTGCACATCTACGAGATCACCGGCACCCTCGAGAAGGCCCCGAAGAAGGTCGGCACCTGGTTCATCGGCGAGACCAAGCCGTCGACGGCCACCTGCACGGCGCACGTGTTCCGCATGCACAGCGAGCAGGGCCTGTTCACCATCGCCTGGTACGACCAGGGCGTCCGCGTCGTCGACGTGCAGGGGCTCGCCGAGCAGGACCTGCCGGTGCCGTTCGTCGCCTCGGGTGACGCCTTCGGCATCCGCGAGATCGGCCGCTACACGTTCAACGACCACAACACCTGGTCGTTCAAGACCAACAAGATCGAGGCGGACGGCAGCTTCTACGGCTACGGCAACGACCTCGGCCGCGGCCTGGACGTCTACCGCTTCGACGGC
>DATMKB010000369.1:0-2336 GCA_035553635.1 Mycobacteriales bacterium | reverse complement strand
GGCCCGCCGCCGACGTAGGCGCGCAGCGCGGCGCCGTAGGCCTCGCCGTCGACCTGCCCGTGGTCGCGCGCGTAGCCGCCGACGCCGAACTTCTCCAGCTCGGCGTGCCCCACCTCCGGCGCGCTGACCGCCTTGGGGTCGAGCCCGCGGTCGACGAGGACGAGCCGGGCCGCCGCGCGCGCCACCAGCCCGTCGGCCGTGCCGAAGGGCCGCAGCGCCAGCAGCTCGCCGTGCACCACGGCGCTGATGACGACGGCCGGCGCGCTCGTGCCGCCGACGAGCAGGCGGGCCAGGCCGTCGAGGCGGGCGGCCACCTCGACCGGCTCGGGCGCCGGGCCGACGCCGTACGGGTCGTCGACGACGGCGTCGGCGTCGCGGGGGCGGCCCAGCCGGTCGGGGTCGTCGACGAGGTCGGCGGCGGCGAGCACGTGCAGCCGGGCGAGCGCCTGCCGCGGGGAGTGCCGCCACGCCACGAGCACCTGCCCGAGGTCGGCGTGCAGCCGGACGGCGTTGGCCACCGTGCGCGCGCCGCGGACGTCGGCGCGGTCGTGCAGCTCGACGCCCGTGCCGGCGAGCAGCTGCCCGCGCAGCCGCTCGAGCTCGACGTGCGCGCCCTCGAGCTCGGCCGACGCCCGGGCGCCGCGCAGCGCGGACTCCGCCGTCACCTCGGCCGACCGGCGGCGGAGCAGGCGGTGGCCGAGCAGGCCGTCGACGGCGGTGCGCGCCTCGGCGACGGCGTCCGCGACGCCGGGCAGGTCGACGAGCGCCGCGAACGGGTCGGAGGGGATCACACGAGCCAGGCTAGGGACCTACCCTCCCGGACGTGGAGGACGTGCTCTGGGTCACCCTCGCGCTGCTCGGCGCGGTGGTCGGCGCGGCGCTCGTCGTCCGGTGGGCGACCCGCGGCCGGCGCGTGTTCGGCACCGTCGCCGAGCGCGCCACCTACGCCGCCCTGCACGAGGCCAGCCTGGCCGCGCCGCCGCTGCGCGAGGGGCTGTCGGAGGACTCCGCCGCGCGCAGCGCCCGGCACCTGCGCACGCTGCTCGGCAGCGCCGCCGTGGCCGTCACCGACACCGGGCAGCTGCTGGCGTGGGAGGGCGCGGGCGACGTGCACGCCGGCACCGCCGTCGAGGTGGCGCAGCAGGCGCTGCGCACCGGCCGGCCGGCGGTGGCGCAGGACCTGTCCTGCGGCGACCCCGAGTGCCCGGTGCGCGCGGCGTCGGTGGCGCCGCTGGTGCTCGACGACCGCGTCGTCGGCACCGTCGCGGCCTACGGGCCGGCCGCCACGCCGGGCCTGGTCACCGCCGTCGCCGAGGTGGCGCGCTGGGTGTCGGGGCAGCTCGAGCTGGCCGAGCTCGACGAGTCGCGCGCGCGGCTCGCGGAGGCGCAGGTGCAGGCGCTGCGCGCGCAGATCAGCCCGCACTTCGTCTTCAACGCGCTGACGGCGATCGCCAGCTTCGTGCGCACCGACCCCGAGCGGGCCCGCGAGCTGCTGCTCGACTTCGCCGACTTCACGCGCTACTCGAGCCGCACGCACGGCGAGTACACGACGCTCGCCGAGGAGCTGCGCTCCATCGACCGCTACCTGCTGCTGGAGAAGGCGCGCTTCGGCGACCGGCTGACCACGGTGCTGCGCGTCGCGCCCGAGGTGCTGCCGGTGGCCGTGCCGTACCTGTGCCTGCAGCCGCTGGTGGAGAACGCCGTCCGGCACGGGCTCGAGCGCGGCCGCGGCAGCGGCACCGTGACGGTGCTGGCGCAGGACGAGGGCGCCGACTGCGTCATCAGCGTCGAGGACGACGGCGCGGGCAGCGACCCCGAGCACGTGCGGGCGGTGCTCGCCGGCACGGCCGGACCCGACGCCTCGGGGCACGTGAGCACCGGCCTGGGAAACATCGACGCGCGGCTGCGGGCGGTCTACGGCGACGACCACGGCCTGCTCGTCGAGACGGCCCCGGGCGCCGGCACGAAGGTCACCGTGCGGGTGCCGAAGTTCGCCCCGGGCGTGCGGGCCGCCTCGTGACCGGGCTGCGCGTGCTCGCGGTCGACGACGAGCCGCCGGCGCTCGACGAGCTGGCGTACCTGCTGCGCGCGGACGACCGCGTCGCCGACGTGCAGACCGCCGGCGACCCGCTCGAGGCGCTCAAGCTCCTCGAGGGCGACGGCCTGGACGCCGTGTTCCTCGACATCCGCATGCCCGGGCTCACCGGGCTCGAGCTCGCCCGCGTGCTGGGCCGCTTCGCGTCGCCGCCGGCCGTCGTCTTCGTGACCGCCTACGACGACGCCGCCGTCGACGCGTTCTCGCTGCGCGCCGTCGACTACCTGCTCAAGCCGGTGCG
>DATMKB010000368.1:0-5321 GCA_035553635.1 Mycobacteriales bacterium | reverse complement strand
AGGCCGCAGCCGGTCTGCACCTCGTCGAGGACGAACAGGGCGTCGTGCTCGTGGCAGAGCGCCCGCATCGCCCGGAGGAACTCCGGCCGGAAGTGGTGGTCGCCGCCCTCGCCCTGCACGGGCTCCATGACGAAGCAGGCGATGTCGTGCGGGTGCCGCTCGAAGGCGGCCCGGGCGGCGGCCAGGGCCGTGCGCTCGGCGGCCTCGACGTCGCGGCCCTCGGCCAGGTAGGGGGAGGGGATGCGCGGCCAGTCGAGCTTGGGGAAGCGGGCGACCTTCGTCGGGTCGGTGTTGGTGAGCGACATGGTGTAGCCGCTGCGGCCGTGGAAGGCGTGCTGCAGGTGCAGCACCCTCGTGCCGAGCTCGGGGGAGCGGCCCTGCGACTCGTTGAGGCGGCTCTTCCAGTCGAAGGCGACCTTGAGCGCGTTCTCGACGGCGAGCGCCCCGCCCTCGACGAAGAACAGGTGGGGGAGGCCCGGGTCGCCGAGCACGCGCGCGAACGTCTCGACGAAGCGCGCCATCGGCACGGAGTAGACGTCGCTGTTGCTCGGCTTGTTCAGGGCGGCCTCGAGCAGCTCCTCGCGGAACAGCGGGTCCTCGGCGAGCGCCGGGTGGTTCATGCCCAGGGCCGACGAGGCGAAGAAGGTGAACAGGTCGAGGTAGCGCCGCCCGTCGCGGGCGTCGACGAGCGTCGAGCCGCGCGAGGCGGCCAGGTCGAGGACCATGTCGAACCCGTCGACGAGCATCGACCGGCCCAGCGTCTCGTGGACCGTCTGCGGGGTCACCGGCACGGTCGGGGTGGCGAGCGTCATAGCGGCAGCGTAGGGCGGAGGACGTCCCGTCCGCCAGCGTCCGCGCCGGACGTCCTCCTGTCGATCGTTTGACAGGCGGGCGGTCCTCGCCCCGCGGGCGGCGGCCGGCGCAGCGTCCTAGCCTCCCGGCCGTGACCGGCACCGTCCTGTACCGGGGCGGGCGCGTGCGCTCGTCCGCCGACCCCTTCGCCACCGCGCTGCTCGTCGACGGCGGCACCGTCGCCTGGGTGGGGCAGGAGGGCGCGGCGCGGGCCATGTCGGCCGACGTCGTCGTCGACCTCGACGACGCCTGGGTGGCCCCGGCGTTCGTCGACGCGCACGTGCACGCCACTGCGGCCGGCCTCGCGATCACCGGCCTCGACCTCACCGGCGTGCCGTCGCTGGCGGCGCTGCTGGAGCGCGTCGAGCGGGCGGCGCGCGCCGCGCGCGGCCGCCCCGTGCTCGGCACCGGCTGGGAGGAGGACCTCTGGCCGGAGCGCCGCGTGCCCACCCCGGAGGAGCTCGACCGCGCCTCCTACGGCGGCGTCGTCCACCTCACGCGCACCGACTGCCACAGCGGCGTCGGGTCGAGCGCGCTGCTCGCGCTCGCGCCGCACGTGCGGTCGCTGCCGGGCTGGGTCGGCGGCGGCTTCGCCACCGAGGAGGCCCACTCCGCCCTGCGGGCGGCCGCCCTGACCGCGCTGAGCCCGGCGCACCGGGCCGACCTCCAGCGCGCCACCCGCGCCCGCGCGGCGGCCCTGGGCATCGGCGCCCTGCACGAGTGCGGCGGGCCGGGCATCGAGGGGGAGGACGACTTCGCGGCCCTGCTGCGCCTGGCCGCCGAGGAGCCGGGCCCCGACGTCGTCGGCTACTGGGGCGAGCTCGACGGCGTCGAGCGGGCCCGGGCGCTCGGTGCCGTCGGCGCGGCCGGCGACCTGTTCGCCGACGGCTCGCTGGGCAGCCGCACCGCCTGCCTCAGCCACGCCTACGACGACGCCGACACGACCGGCTACGCCTACGTCACCGCCGACGACGTCGCCCGGCACGTCGCCGCCTGCACCGAGGCGGGCCTGCAGGGCGGTTTCCACGCCATCGGCGACGCCGCGCTGACCGCCGTGCTCGACGGCATGGAGGCCGCCGCGGAGCGGGTGGGCTGGGACCGGCTGCGCGCCGCCCGCCACCGGGTCGAGCACGTCGAGCTGCCGACGCCCCGGCACGTCGAGCAGCTCGCCCGGCTGGGCGCCGTCGCGAGCGTCCAGCCGGTCTTCGACGCCCGCTGGGGCGGCGAGGGGGGCCTCTACGACGCCCGGCTGGGCCGGGAGCGGACCCGGGGGAGCAACCCCTTCGGGGCGCTCGCCGCCGCCGGGGTGCCGCTGGCGCTCGGCTCCGACGCCCCGGTGACCCCGCTCGACCCGTGGGGCGCCGTCCGGGCGGCGGTGCTGCACCACGAGGCCGCGAGCCGGCTGTCCGCCCGCGCCGCCTTCAGCGCCCACACGCGGGGAGGCCACCGGGCCGCGCGCGACGACGTCGCCGGCGACCTCGTGCCGGGCGCGCCGGCGACCTTCGCGGTCTGGGAGGTGCCCGGGGAGCTCGTCGTGCAGGTGCCCGACGAGCGGGTGGCCGGCTGGTCGACCGACCCGCGGGCCGGCGTCTCGGGCCTGCCGGACCTGTCGGGGGAGGACCCGCGGTGCCTGCGCACGGTGGTCCGCGGGACCGTCGTGCACGACGTCCTGGGCGGGTCCGCCCCGGTCTGACGCCCCCGTCCCGGTGCGTCCTCGCCCGGACGGAGCAGCGCTCCTGCGCCAGGAGGAGCAGGCGGCGCGCCGGCCTGTCCCGGCTCGTCCCGGCACGTCCGGGACGCCCGGCTCGGGAGGCGTTCGAGATCACGTGAGGAACCCGTGAACATCTCGCAAATCCTTGTGGCACAGGCGGTTGACACGCCGTGCGGGGGCAGCAGTAGGTTCCTCGACGACCCACCGCGGAGCGGCCACCTGACCCGGCCCTCGGCACCGCCCACGACCTGCGCGAGGCGGCCCGGCGCAACCCGCCGGCGCCGTCGGGGGCCAGCAGCAGGACGCGGAGCGGCGCAGCTGCGCGTGCAGGGTCCTTCCCTGTGCCGGTGGCGGGCAGGGGCAGGTGAGCCGGGCCAGTAGACAACGGCCGGGCGGCGGGCTCCATCCGCCGGCCGGTCGGAACGAAGGCCCGCGACCGCCTGCCCCTGCGCCACCTGCGCACGGCCGCCGTCCGAGCGCCCGGGCAGGCACACTGGACGGGTGGACCGGACCGCCCTGCCCGAGCCGGCGCTGCTGCCGCCGGGCACCGCGGTGCACGCCCCCGCGCCCCGCCCCCGGCGGCGCGACCACGTCCTGGTCCGCGCCGCCGCGGCGCTGCTGGCGGGCCTGCTGCTCTACGCCGCCTTCCCGCCCGTCGGGCTGGCCGCCGCGGCGCCGCTCGGGGTGGCCCTGCTCGCCGTGGCGTGCGCCGGCGTCCGGGCCCGCCGGGGCGCCCTGCTCGGCCTGGTCGCGGGCCTGGCGCTGTTCGTGCCCCTGCTGCGGTGGTCCGGCCTCGAGGTGGGGCCGGGCCCGTGGCTGCTGCTCGCGCTGTCGCAGGCGGCCTTCGTCGTGCCGCTGGGCGCCGCCCTGCCCGTCGTCCTGCGCCTGCCGGCCGCACCGCTGTGGGTGGCCGCCCTGTGGACCGCCTCCGAGGCCGCCCGGTCCCGGCTGCCCTTCGGCGGCTTCCCGTGGGGGCGCCTGGGCTTCAGCCAGGACGACGGCCTGCTCACCCCGCTCGCCTCGCTCGGCGGCGTCCCGCTCGTCACCGCCGCCGTCGCGGCGCTCGGCGGCGCCCTCGCCGTGCTCGCCCTGCGGCCGGGAGCGCGCAGCGCGCTCGTCGCCGGCGCGACGGCCGTCGCCGTGGGGCTGCCGGCGCTGCTCGCGGCGCCCGGGCCGGCCGGCGGGGGGCCGACCGCGGCCGTCGCCGTCGTGCAGGGGAACGTGCCGCGGCTCGGGCTCGACTTCAACGCCCAGCGGGCCGCGGTGCTCGGCAACCACGTCGAGGCGACGCGGCAGCTGGCGGCCGACGTGCGGGCCGGCCGGGCGCCCGCCCCCGACATCGTCGTGTGGCCGGAGAACGCCTCCGACATCGACCCGTTCCTCGACGCCGAGGCCTACCAGGCGATCGACGCCGCGGTCCGCGACATCGGCGTGCCGGTGCTCGTGGGCGCGGTGCTCCGCGGACCGGGGGAGGACCTGTCCAACACCGGCATCGTCTGGGACCCGGAGCAGGGTCCCGGCCAGCGGTACGTCAAGCGCCACCCGGTGCCCTTTGGCGAGTACATCCCGCTGCGGTCGCTCGCCCGCCGGGTGAGCAGCGCCGTCGACCTCGTGCCGCGCGACTTCCGCGCGGGCGACCGGGTGGGGGTGCTCGACGTCGGGCCGGTGCGGCTCGGCGACGTCATCTGCTTCGAGGTGGCCTACGACGACCTGGTGCGCGACACCGTCGTGGGAGGCGGCAGGCTGCTCGCCGTGCAGACGAACAACGCCACCTTCGGGCGCAGCCCGCAGACCGAGCAGCAGCTGGCCATGAGCCGCCTGCGCGCCGTCGAGCACGACCGCGCCGTCGTCGTCGCGGCGACGAGCGGCGTGAGCGCGGTGGTGCGCCCCGACGGGTCGCTCGCCCACCGCACCGCGGTCTTCACCCGCGACGTCGCCGTGGTCGACGTGCCGCTGCGCAGCACCCGCACGCTCGCCACCCGCGTCGGGGCGGCTCCCGAGGCGCTGCTCGTCCTGCTGGCGGCCGGCGCGGTCGTCGCCGGTGCCCGCCGGAGGGCCGCGTGAGCCCGCTTGGCCGCGTCCTCGTCGTGGTGCCGACCTACAACGAGGCGGAGAACGTCGAGGCCATCGCGCGCCGCCTGGCCGCCGCGGTGCCGGACGCCCACCTGCTCGTCGTCGACGACGGCAGCCCCGACGGCACCGGCGAGATCGCCGACCGGATGGCCGCCGCCGACCCCCGCGTGCACGTCCTGCACCGCACCGAGAAGGCCGGCCTGGGCGCCGCCTACATCGCCGGCTTCGCCTGGGCCCGCGAGCACGACTACGACGTCGTCGTCGAGATGGACGCCGACGGCTCGCACGCCCCGGAGGAGCTGCCCCGGCTGCTGGCCGCGCTCGAGGACGCCGACCTCGTCCTGGGCAGCCGCTGGGTCGAGGGCGGCAGCGTCGTGAACTGGCCGAGGAGCCGCGAGGTGCTCAGCCGCGGCGGCAACTGGTGGACCCGCACCGCGCTCGGCCTGCCGCTGCAGGACGCCACCGGCGGCTACCGCGCCTACCGCCGGCACGTGCTCGACGCGCTGGCGCTCGACACGGTGGCCTCGCAGGGCTACTGCTTCCAGGTCGACCTCGCCTGGCGGGCCTGGCGCGACGGCGCGCGCGTCGTCGAGGTGCCGATCACCTTCGTCGAGCGGGTGCGCGGCGAGTCCAAGATGAGCCGCGCCATCGTGCTCGAGGCGCTGTGGCGCGTCACCTGGTGGGG
>DATMKB010000367.1:0-6194 GCA_035553635.1 Mycobacteriales bacterium | reverse complement strand
GACGCTCCCGGCCGGCGACCTCGACGCCGTCGACCGGCAGCTGCTGCGGCTGCTCATGGAGGACGGCCGCCGCAGCTACGCGGACCTGGCGCGCGAGACCGGCCTGTCGACGAGCGCCGCGCACCAGCGGGTGCGGCGGCTCGAGCAGCGCGGCGTCGTCACCGGCTACCGCGCCGAGGTCGACCCGGTGGCGCTGGGGCTGCCGCTGTCGGCGTTCGTCTCGGTCAAGCCCATCGACCCTGCGGCGCCCGACGACGCGCCCGACCGGCTGCGCGCCCTCGAGGCCGTGGAGGCGTGCCACAGCGTGGCGGGCGACGAGAGCTACATCCTGCAGGTGCGCGTGGCCGGTCCGGGCGAGCTGGAGGCCCTCCTGCAGGAGATCCGGGCGGTCGCCGGCGTCTCGACGCGCACCACCGTCGTGCTCAGCACCCCGTGGGAGCACCGCACGGCGCCACCGCGCGAGCCGTAGCCCGCACGGCCCTTGTCGGGCCGCGCGCCGAGCAGCTCGCCGGGCCGTCGCACGCTCCACGACCGGCCGCGAGGGATGCCGGTCGTCAGGCGCTGCCGAGCACCCGGTCGACCGCGATCTCGACGACGACCCGGGTCGGGTTCTCCCGCGGCTGGCGGTAGCGCTCGGCGTAGCGCCGCACCGCCTCCGCGACCCGCTCGGCGTCGTCCGAGACCGACGGCACGCCCTCGAGCGACAGCCACCTGCGCCCGTCGACCTGAGCGACGACGGCGCGCGGGGAGCCCTCCGCCACGTTGCGGGCCTTCTTCGACGTGCCGTTCGTGATGACGCGCACCAGCCGCGCCTCGGCGTCCCAGGTGAACCCGACGGCGACGACGTGCGGCGTGCCGTCCGGCCGCAGCGTCGTGAGGGTCGCGAGGTGCCGCTCCTGCAGGAACGCGCGCACCGGCTCGGGGAGGTCCGCGGGGTCGTACGCCATGTCGCGCACGCTAGGGCGCGCGGTCGTGACAGGCTCGCCGGACACATGGAGCGCACCCTCGAGCAGGCCCTCGCCGACGGGCCCGGCTGGCCGGACGCCGCCCCCGCGGCGGGGCCGCTGTCGGGCACCCGCGTGCTCGACCTGTCGCGGGTGCTGGCGGGCCCGTACTGCTGCACCGTGCTCGCCGACCTCGGCGCCGACGTGCTCAAGGTCGAGCGCCCCGGCGCGGGCGACGACACCCGGCACTGGGGCCCGCCCTTCCACGGCGACGACGCCGCGTACTTCTTCTCGGTCAACCGCGACCGCCGGTCCGTGGCGCTGGACCTGCGCCGTGACGCCGGCCGCGCCGTCGTCGCGCGGCTCGCGCAGGCCGCCGACGTCGTCGTCGAGAACTTCCTGCCGCGGCACCTGGAGGCACTCGGACTGGCGGACCTGCGCGACCGCACGGACGCCGTGTGGGTGTCGGTCCGCGGCGCAGGCGGCGACGGCCCCGACGGCGACCTGCCCGGCTACGACGTCATGGCGCAGGCCCGCAGCGGCCTGATGAGCGTCACCGGCACGGACCGCCCCACGAAGGTCGGGGTGGCGGTGGCGGACGTCGTCACCGGGCTGTACGCGGCCGTCGGCGCGGTGGCGGGCCTCGTCGCGCGGCGACCGTTGCGCGTCGAGGTGGGGCTGCTGGAGGCCGCCGTGTCGATGCTCGTCAACCAGGCGTCCAACGCGCTGGTGGGCGGCGTCGTCCCGCGGCCGTCCGGCAACGACCACCCGAACATCGCGCCGTACGGGCCGGTGCCGTGCGCCGACACCGACCTGGTGCTGGGCGCCGGCAACGACGGCCAGTTCGCCGCCCTGTGCCGCGCGATCGGGCTCGCGCCGCAGCCGCAGTGGGCCACCAACGCCGGGCGCGTGGCCGACCGCGCGGCGCTCGCCGACGCGCTGGCCGGCGTCCTGCGCACGCGCACCGCGCGCGAGTGGGCGCAGGTGCTGGCCGGGGCCGGCGTGCCGTGCGCCCCCGTGCAGGACCTCGCCGCCGTGCAGGACGACCCCCAGGTGGTCGCCGCCGGCCTGGTGCAGACCGTGCCGCACCCGGCCGGCGACGTGCGCGTCGTCGGCTCGCCGCTGCGCCTGGACGGCGCACGACCGCGCGTGCGCCGCGCGCCGCCGCTGCTCGGCCAGCACACCGACGAGGTGCTGCGCGCCCTCGGCCTCGACGACGACCACGTGCAGGAGGTGACCGGTGCCCACCGGAGGTGAGCTGCTCGTCGCAGCGCTCGAGGCGCTCGACGTCGAGGTGGCGTTCGGCCTGCCTGGGGTGCACAACCTCGCGGCGTGGAAGGCGTTCCCCGGCTCGCGCGTGCGCCTCGTCGGCGTGCGGCACGAGCAGACCGCCGGCTACGCGGCCGACGGCTACGCCCGCGCGACCGGGCGGCTCGGCGTGGCCATCACCACCACCGGTCCGGGTGCGTCGAACGTCGTCACCGCGACGGGGGAGGCGTGGGCGTGCCACTCGCCGCTGCTGGTGGTCGCCACCGACATCCCGAGCGCCGTCCGGCGTCCCGGCGCGTACCGCGGCGTGCTGCACGAGACGACCGACCAGGCCGGCTTCTTCCGCCCGGTGACCAAGGGCGTCGTGCGCGTCGAGCGGGTCGAGGACCTCTACGCCGACGCCGTGCGCGCAGGACGGCTCGCGCTGCAGGCCCCGCGCCGGCCCGTGTACCTCGAGGTCCCCACGGACCTCCTGTCAGCACACGGCCCCGACCCGCAGCCCGTGCCCGACCTGCGCCCCGCGGTGCACCTCGAGCTGCTGCTCGACGACGTCGTCGACCTGCTCGCTGCGTCCCGTCGACCGCTGGTCTGGGCCGGGGGAGGGGCCACCGCCTCCGGCGCCGGCGCGCAGGTGGCGGCGCTCGCCGAGCGGCTCGGGGCGCCGGTGCTCACCTCGTTCGGCGGGCGCGGACTGCTCCCGCCGGAGCACCCGTGCGCCGTCGCGCTGCCGCCGCACGAGCCGGCCGCCGGTGCGCTGTGGGACGCCGCCGACGCCGTCGTCGTGCTCGGCAGCGACCTCGACGCGATGAACACCCAGGGGTTCCGCCAGCCGCGCCCGCCGCGCGTCGTCACCGTCGACCTCGCGGACCCGGTCAACGTGCCGGCCGACCTCTGGGTGCAGGCCGACGTCCGCGAGGCGCTCGACGCGCTGCTGCCGCTGCTGCCCGACGAGCGGCGCACGCCGTGGTGGGAGCCGGTCGGGGGCCGCGAGCACCTCGCCGGGCTCGAGACCGCGCTGCTCGACGCCCTGGAGGGCGCGCTGCCCGACGACGCCGTCGTGGTCGCCGACATGTGCAAGGCGGGCTACTGGTACGGCGGGTACGGGCGGGTGCGCGCCCCGCGCGGGCTCGCCTACCCGGTGGGTTGGGGGACGCTCGGCTTCGGCTTCCCGGCGTCCCTGGGCGCCGCGCTGTCGGGCCGTCCGACGGTCGCGGTGGTCGGCGACGGCGGGTTCCTGTTCGCCTGCGGCGACCTCGCGACGGCCGCGCAGGAGCGGCTCGACGTCACGGTGGTGCTCGTCGACGACGGCGGCTACGGGATGCTCGCCTACGACTTCACCAAGGACGGCGAGACGCCGGTCGGCTGCGACCTCGAGCCGCCGGACTTCGTCGCCCTCGCGGAGGCGTTCCGCGTGCCGGCCGAGCGCGTCGGCGTCGACGGGCTCGGGGCGGCGCTCGTCCGCTCGCTGGCGCGGCCCGGGCCGTCGGTGCTCGTCGTGCCGGCCGACCTCGTGCCCTCGCCGACGACCTCGCCCCGCTGGTACCGCGCCCGGGCCTAGGGTGAGGGGCGTGCGGAGCCTGCTGCTGTCCCGTCGTGACCTCGACTTCCTGCTGCACGAGTGGCTGCAGGTGGAGCGCCTCACCGAGCGTCCCCGGTACGCCGAGCACTCGCGCGACACCTTCGACGCCGTGCTCGACCTCGCCGAGCAGGTGGCCACCGAGCACTTCGCGCCGCACAACAAGAAGAACGACGAGCACGAGCCGACCTTCGACGGCGAGACGGTCACGCTCATCCCCGAGGTGAAGCAGGCGCTCGACGTCTTCGCGCAGACCGGCCTCGTGGCGTCGTCGATGGACGAGAGCGTCGGCGGCATGCAGCTGCCGCACGTCGTGTCCGGCGCCTGCTTCCTGTGGTTCCAGGCGGCGAACGTCGGCACGAGCAGCTACCCGTTCCTGACCATCGGCAACGCCAACCTGCTGCTCGAGCACGGCACGCCCGAGCTCGTCGAGCGCTTCGTCGGGCCGATGCTCGAGGGCCGCTTCTCCGGCACGATGTGCCTGTCCGAGCCGCAGGCGGGCAGCTCGCTGGCCGACGTCGCGACGCGCGCCGAGCCGCAGGACGACGGCACGTACCGGCTGTTCGGCAACAAGATGTGGATCAGCGCCGGGGAGCACGAGCTCACCGACAACATCGTCCACCTCGTCCTCGCGAAGATCCCGGGCTCGCCGCCCGGGGTGAAGGGCATCAGCCTGTTCGTCGTGCCGAAGGTCCTCGTCGGCGACGACGGCTCGCTCGGCGAGCGCAACGACGTCGTGCTCGCCGGCCTCAACCACAAGATGGGCTACCGCGGCACGACGAACACGCTGCTCAACTTCGGCGAGGGCGTGCACCGGCCGGGCGGGCAGGCGGGCGCCGTCGGCTACCTCGTCGGCGAGCCGCACCGCGGGCTGGCCTACATGTTCCACATGATGAACGAGGCGCGCATCGGCGTCGGCTCGGGTGCTGCGGCGCTCGGCTACACCGGCTACCTCAAGTCGCTCAAGTACGCGCGGGAGCGGCCGCAGGGTCGACCGCTCGCGGGCAAGGACCCGTCCGCGCCGCAGGTGCCGATCGTCGAGCACGCAGACGTGCGGCGGATGCTGCTGGCGCAGAAGTCCTACGTCGAGGGCGCGCTCGCGCTCGTGCTCTACGCCGGCCGCCTCGTCGACGACGAGCGCACGCTGCCCACGCAGGAGGAGCGCGACCGCGCGCACCTGCTGCTCGACACCCTCACGCCGGTGGTGAAGAGCTGGCCGTCGCAGTGGTGCCTCGAGGCGAACAGCCTCGCCATCCAGGTGCACGGCGGGTACGGCTACACGCGGGAGTACGACGTCGAGCAGCACTACCGCGACAACCGGCTCAACCCGATCCACGAGGGCACGCACGGCATCCAGGGGCTCGACCTGCTCGGGCGCAAGGTGGTCATGCACGGCGGGGCGGGCCTGGCGCTGCTGGCCGAGACGATCGGCGCGACGACGGCGCGCGCCCGCGAGGCCGGGGGAGAGGCGGGCGACCTCGCCGCGCAGCTCGACACGGCCGTCGAGCGCGTCGTCGAGGTGACCGCGAAGCTCTGGGCCGGGATGGACCCCGAGCTCGCGCTCGCCAACGCGTCGGTGTACCTCGAGGCGGTCGGGCACGTCGTCGTCGCCTGGCTGTGGCTCGAGCAGTACCTCGCCGCCGCCGGCGAGGGGGAGTTCTACGAGGGCAAGCGCCAGGCGGCGCGGTACTTCTTCCGCTGGGAGCTGCCGCGCACCGGGCCGCAGCTCGACCTGCTCGCCTCGCTCGACCGCACCACCCTCGACATGCAGGACGCCTGGTTCTAGGAGGAGACATGGCCACGCTCGACGACCCCGGCATCCGGGCGCTGCTCGACAAGCCCAACCACGCCGTCCTGTCGACCCTCACCGAGGACGGCGCCGTGCACAGCGCCGTCGTGTGGGTCGACGTGCAGGACGGCCGGCTGGCGGTCAACAGCGCCGTGGGCCGCGCGTGGCCGACGAACCTCCAGCGCGACCCGCGGGTGACCGTGCTCGTCTACGACGAGGACAACCCGTACGACTACGTCGAGGTCCGCGGCACCGCGACCGGCACCACCGAGGGCGCGGACGCGCACATCGACCGGCTGGCGAAGAAGTACCTCGGCGCCGACTCCTACCCGTTCCGCCAGCCCGGCGAGCAGCGCATCACGTTCGTGGTCGACGCCGCGCGGGTGCGCCACCAGAAGCAGCGCTGACCTACCCGAGCGTCTCCTCGACCGTCACGTTGCCGTAGCGGCTGAGCAGGTTCTCCGTCGCGTCGAGCCGGTGGTCGTGGCACGCCGCCGTCCGGTAGACGTCGGGCGGCACCACCGCCGTGTCGCGGACGCTGCTCAGCGCCCACTCGGCGTGGGCGCCGCAGTCCTCGCAGATCCTGTGCACGGCAGGGCCGTACCCCGGATCACGG
>DATMKB010000366.1:0-2295 GCA_035553635.1 Mycobacteriales bacterium | reverse complement strand
CCTCGAGGACGAGGCCTCCCTCGTCCTCATCGACGCGCCGCCGCTGCTCCCCGTCACCGACGGCGCGGTGCTGGCCCGGCAGGCCAGCGGGGCGGTGCTCGTCATCCGGGCCGGCAAGACGACGAAGGACTCGGCCCGCCGGGCGCTCGAGACGCTGCAGAGCGTCGACGCGCACGTCTACGGCGCCGTCCTGACGATGGTGCCGACCAAGGGTCCGGACGCCTACCGCTACGGCTACTACGGGTACGGCTACACCTCGCAGCGCCCGGCCGACGAGGACGTCGGTGAGGCCGATGGCGCCCTCGAGCCCGAGGTACTGCGCGATGCGCGGACGGCGCAGGTCGCCCTCGACGAGCAGCACCCGCTCACCGGCCTGCGACAGCGCGATGGCGAGGTTCACCGTCGTGGTGCTCTTGCCCTCGGCCGGGCCGGCGCTGGTGACGACGATCGAGCGCGGCGGGCGGTCGACGTCGATGAAGCGCAGGTTCGTGCGCAGCTGCCGGAACGCCTCGGCGCGGGTGCTGCCGGGTTCGGCGTGGACGATGAGCGGGCGGCGCTGCGCGTCGGCGTCGTAGCCGATGATGCCGAGCGGCGAGAGCCCGAGCTCCTCCTGCACCGTGGCGACGGTCTTGACGCTCGTGTCGAGGGCGTCGCGCAGGAGGGCCGCGCCGACGCCCACCGCCAGGCCGACGAGCAGGCCCAGCGCGAGGTTGAGCGTCGGCCGCGGCGACGCCGGAGCCTCCGGCAGGTCGGCGGGCCGCACGACGGTGACCATGACCGGCGAGGCGGTGCTGCCCTCGGGCGTCTCGAGCTCGGCCGCCACCTCGCTGAAGCGCGCCGCGGTGGCGTTGGCGATGGCCTGGGCGAGCGCCGCGTCGGGGTCGGACGCCGTGACGTTGATGAGCACCGTGTCGAGCGGCGCGCTGGCCTCGATGCGCTCGGCCAGCTGGCGGGCGGAGATGCTCAGCCCGAGCTCGTCGACGACGTCCTCGAGCACGAGCGGGCTGTCGACGATGTCGGCGTAGCTGCGCACGCGCTGCTGCGCGAACTGGCCGCCCTGCTGCAGGCTGCCCGCGTTGGCCGACTCGACCTGCGTCGTGCTGACGAACAGCTGCGCCTCGGCCTGGTAGACGGGCGTCGTCGCGTACGTGGCCGCCGCGGCCGCGCCGACCGCCAGCAGCGTGCACAGGAGGATCAGTCGCCACCGCGCACGCAGCACGCGCAGGTAGTCGCGGAGCTCCACGTCCCTCACCGTCCGTCGGCCCGCGGGTCCGGGCGGGTCCGCCGATGATAGGCGGGCCTGCCCCGTCGGCGGGGTCAGTACGCGCCGCGGGACGCGAGGACGGCCGAGACCGTGCGCACGAGGATGCTGATGTCGAGCGCCAGCGACCAGTTCTCGACGTACTGCAGGTCGAGGCGGACGGTGTCGTCCCAGGACAGGTCGCTGCGCCCGCTCACCTGCCACAAGCCGGTGATGCCGGGGCGCACGAGCAGCCGCCGGTGCGCGTGCCCCTCGTACCGCTCGACCTCCGACCGCAGGGGCGGGCGCGGGCCGACGAGGCTCATGTCGGTGCGGAGCACGTTGAGCAGCTGCGGCAGCTCGTCGAGCGAGTACTTGCGCAGGACGCGCCCGGCCCGGGTGATCCGCGGGTCCTCGCGGACCTTGAACAGGACGCCGTCGTGCTCGTTGAGCGACCGCAGCTCGGCCAGCCGCGCCTCGGCGTCGACGTGCATCGAGCGGAACTTGTAGACGCGGAAGGGCTTGCCGTCGCGCCCGAGCCGCTCCTGCGTGAACAGGGCCGGGCCGGGGCTCGTCAGCCGCACGACCGCGGCGATGGTCAGCAGCAGCGGCGCCAGCAGGACGACGAGCACGAGCGCCACCGACAGGTCGAACAGCAGCTTGAGCACCTGCCGGGCGCCGCGGATCTCCGGCTCCTCGACGTGCAGGAGCGGCAGGCCGGCCACCGGGCGGATGTGCACCCGGCTGCCGGTGACGTTGGTGAGGGTCGGCGCCACGAGCAGCTCGACGTCGGTGCCCTCGAGCTCGTAGCTGAGCCGCCGCAGCGCCTCGCCGGTGAGCCCGGGGCTCGCGGCGACCGCGACCGTGTCGGCCTGCACCTGCGCCACCGCACGCGTCACCCCGGACAGCGACCCGACCACCGGCACCACCAGGCCGGTGCGGGTGCACAGCTCGGCACCGCCGCCGGGCACGCACGCCCCGACCACCTGCATGCCGTTCTCCGCCTCGCGGCACAGCTCGGTGGCGAGCTCCTCGGCCTGCACCGGCCCGCCGAC
>DATMKB010000365.1:0-4111 GCA_035553635.1 Mycobacteriales bacterium | reverse complement strand
GCCGCCTGCTCGAGCGCGTCCGGGTCGTCGAGGTGCGCCAGCGCCACCGGCGCCGTGCGCATGAGCGACCCGTTGCCGGCGGTCCGGCCGGTCTCGGCGTGCAGCTCGGCGGCGACGCCGGTGAGCACCATCCCGGGCCGCCCGGCGCGGCGGCGGGCACGGGAGAGCACCGTCCGCGTCTGCACGCCGATGTCGGCCGGACCCTCGTCGTACCAGCGCAGGAACCCGCGGGCGACGTCGTCGAGCGCGTCGGCGTCGCGCAGGTCGGCGCCGGTAGCAGCGACCTGCGCGATGCACACCGCCATCTCGGTGTCGTCGCTCCACTGGCCGGGCGCGTAGCCGCCGAGCCCGCCGCCGAGCATCTGCGCCGGGGGCACCAGCCGGCGGGAGCCGAACTCGTACGGCACGCCGAGCGCGTCGCCGACGGCCGCGCCGACGAGCGACCCGACGGCGCGGTCGTGCAGGAACCGGGCGGTCACGCGGCCACCAGGTCGTGGCGGCGGTTGAGGGCGACGGTGTGCACCAGCCGCCGCCGCCAGACCAGGCTGTCGACCTGCGCGTACGGCGACCGGCCCCGCAGGTGGTCGCCGTCCGCGGCGACGCCGCCGGCCGTCACGCGGTCGACGAAGCGCCGCGCCCGGCGGCCGGGCGTGGGGACCTGCTCGGCGGACAGGGCGTCCACGGCGAGGGCCTGCAGCAGGCCGGGCCACACGGCGGCCAGGGTGCGGGGGCTGTCGTAGACCTCGAGCAGCAGCGGCTGCCCGCCGACTCCCGCGAGCAGGCCGCTCTGGAACGGCAGCGGCCGGACGCCGCGCACGAGGTCCTCGGCGCGGCCGACGGCGGGAGCGACGGCGTCGAGGTAGCTGTGCGTCGGGCTGGCCGCGTACGCGTCCTCGAAGCGGCCCACCTCCTGCCAGACGCGGGACTGGTCGGCGGCGGCGCGGACGTTGGTGGGAGCGCGGCGGCCACCGCGCTCGTGCACCCGACCGCCGTGCCAGCGGCCCTGCTCGACGCAGGACACCGGCAGCGGCACGGAGGCGCCGGCCTCCACGACCGCGGACCGCTCGAGCACCCGGTGCTGGTGCCCGCCCTCGAGCAGCTCGCCCTCGAGGACGAGGACGGGCCGGGGGCCGGCGTTGCCGACGACGAGCTGGCCGACCGACGGGCCGGCCGCCAGCTCCTGGACCTGCACCGCGGGGCTGTGCACGTCGTAGCCGCGCGAGGTCACCGCGCGGCCGTTCCAGACGGGGAAGAGCGTCAGCCTGCCGCGCACCAGCGGCCGGCCGACGTGGACGTCGAGCTCGAGGAGCGGCACCGCTCCACCTCCTTCGTGCGGCGCCCTGTGCGCCGTCGAGGGGAGTGTGCGGAGGGGGTCGGACAATTTCTCGTCGTCATGACGCGAACCGGCGCGCACGATGCTGTGCGGGTGCCAGGATGCGCCGCATGGCCGCCCGCAGTCTCCCTCCCGAGCTCGAGCAGCGCGACGGCTACCGGGGGGAGTGGGACGTCTGGGACCGCCTGCGCCGCGACCTCCCCGACGGCGCGGTGCTGCTGTGCGGCGTCAAGGTCCCGCACGGCCCGAGCGGCCGGCAGATCGACTTCCTCGTCCTGTGGCCGGGCGTCGGCATCGGGGTCGTGGAGGTCAAGGGCGGCACCGTGTCCTGCGACGGAGACGGCCGGTGGACCTCCCACCGCGCCGGCCGGTCGCGCGCCGTCGAGAACCCGATGCACCAGGTCGAGACCGTCCGGCACGAGCTGCACCGCTTCCTGCGCGACAGCGGGTACGCGGCGGCGAGCGCCCGCACCCAGCACCTCGTCGTGCTGCCGCACAGCCGGCTGCCGAAGGACTTCGACCCGACGAGCTGCCCGCGGCGCCAGGTGGTCGACGTCGACCAGCTGCCGTCGCTCGTCCCTGTCCTCGAGGACCTCGTGGCGACCGGGTCGGGCTTCGCGCCCCTCGACGCGGCCGCCGTCGACCCGCTCGTCCGGCTGTTCGAGCAGCAGCTCCAGCCGGACCCGCTCGCCGACCTGCGCGAGCACGAGGAGCGCGCCGCGCAGCTGGCCGTGCAGCAGGTCGACGTCCTGGACCTGCTCAGCCGCCAGCGCAGCTTCACCGTGATCGGCGGCGCCGGGACCGGCAAGACCGGCCTGGCGCTCGAGCAGGCCCGGCGGCTGGCCGGCGACGGCAAGCGGGTGGCGCTCCTCTGCTACTCCCGCGGGCTCGCCCGGTACCTGCAGCTGCAGGCCCAGCAGTGGTCGCGGCCGCCGGCCTGCGTCGGGACCTTCCACCGCCTTGCGCTCGACCACGGCGCGCCCGAGGGGGAGGGGGACGACTACTTCGAGCGCACGGTCCCCCTCGCCCTCCGGGAGGCGGCGACCGGGAGCGACGACCGCTTCGACGCCGTCGTCGTCGACGAGGCGCAGGACTTCGGCGAGCTGTGGTGGCCGGCGCTGACCGCCTGGCTGGCCGCGCCGGACGAGGGAGGCGTGTTCGCCTTCCTCGACGAGGGGCAGCGGCTGTTCGAGCGGCAGTCCACCGCACCGGTCGACGGCCAGCCGTACCCGCTGCGCCGCAACTACCGCAACACGCGCCGCATCGCGCAGACCTTCGGCTCGCTGGCCCTCGAGCAGGGCAAGTACGAGGGTCGCGAGGGCACGCACGTGCGGTACGTCCCCTGCGCCACCGCGGACGCCGTGTCCCGGGCCGACGACGTCGTCGACGCGCTGCTCGACGTCTGGGAGCCGCACCAGGTGGCCCTGCTGACGACGAAGCACCGCCACCCCGAGCACGTCGACCGCGTGCAGCGCGAGGGCGACGACGCCTACTGGGAGGAGTTCTTCACCGGCGAGGACGTCTTCTACGGGACGGTCTCCGGCTTCAAGGGCCTCGAGCGCACCTGCGTCGTGCTGGCGGTCAACGGCTTCAGCGCCCAGGCGCGGGCCCGGGAGATGCTCTACGTCGGGCTGTCACGGGCCCGCAGCCAGCTGGTCGTGGTCGGCGACCTCGACGAGATCGCGCCGGCAGGCGTCCGGGACGGCGTCCGCACGCGGCTCCTCGGCGCCGAGCGCTGGGACCCGCCGGCGCTCGCGTGAGGCTCCCGGGCGCCTCAGGCATAGCGGAACGTGAGACCGAGCTTCTTGGTGAACGCGGCGAGCGCATTGCTGTTCATGTAGGCCTCAGCGCCGTTGCGCTTGGCCTGCCGCGACAGGGCAGGCAGCAGGAGCAGGTCGATGGCTGACGACTCGAGCCAGTCCACGTCCTTCGTGTAGCCGCATACCAGGGTCGCGCTAGTCCTGGCCAGGAAGTTCCGGACCTGCGCCGGCGCCCTGAGAGCGGAGCAGGCGCCGAAATAGACCGCGCGGCCCTCGCATGTCGAACCGAGGTCCTCCGCCAGGTCCGACAGGGACAAACTCGTCGTGCCGCTGACGAACAGGGCGCCCGGTGCACCGTGCATCGGGAGGTAGACCGTGCGGAAGGAGGCGTACTCGCGCCGCGCCCGCCGGGCGAAGCGTCCTGCGTAGTAGCTAAGTTCCTCGCGCGTTGCGACATCTCGGTGGATGTAGTCCAGCTGCTCCAACCTCTTGAGGTGCTCGAGCGTCGGGAGGACGCTCTGGTTGTTGCGCAGGTCGTCCGTCCATTCGCCCTCGAAGCACAGCACGCCGGGCAGGGTCTTCGAGCGGGTCATGTCACTGGTCCTTCCTCACGATGAGGGAACTGTCCGACCCCGGTGGGACCCTCGGTACCTGGGCGGGTCGAGGAGGGGACGCGGTTGTCCTACGAGGACATGGCACGGTCGCACGTCAAGGAGCTCGCGCGCGAGGCGTTCGAGCTCGAGGCGGTCGTCGTCGACGCCCACGGCGACCTGCCGTTCCCGTGCGGGACGGCGGTGGTCTACGTGTCCGTCGAGCACGGCGGTCACGCGGTGCGCGCGTGGTCGGCGGCGGTGCGCGGCATCGAGGTGCGCAAGGTGGTGCTGCGCGAGCTCGACGAGGCGAACGCCTGCGCCGTCCTGGCGCGGCTGTACACGCGGGGGAGCACCGTCTACGTCGAGGGGGTGCTGCCGGTGGTGACCCTGCGCCCGCAGGACCTCGGCCGGCTCGTCGCCGAGGT
>DATMKB010000364.1:0-7455 GCA_035553635.1 Mycobacteriales bacterium | reverse complement strand
GTGAAGGTCGCGGCGGTCAGCCGCTTCAACAGCGACAGGGAGCAGAAGGCCGTCCTCGACGGCGTGCGCGAGGGCACCGTCGACGTCGTCATCGGCACTCACCGACTGCTGTCGAAGGAGACGCAGTTCAAGGACCTGGGCCTGGTCATCGTCGACGAGGAGCAGCGCTTCGGCGTCGAGCACAAGGAGTTCCTCAAGCAGATGAGGACCGCCGTGGACGTGCTCACCATGTCCGCGACGCCGATCCCGCGGACGCTCGAGATGAGCCTCACGGGCATCCGCGAGATGTCGACGATCCTCACCCCGCCGGAGGAGCGGCACCCGGTGCTGACCTTCGTCGGCCCCTACGACGAGAAGCAGATCTCCGCCGCGATCAGGCGCGAGCTGCTGCGCGAGGGGCAGGTCTTCTTCCTCCACAACCGGGTCGAGTCGATCGACCGGGTGGCCAAGCGCCTGCGCGAGCTCGTGCCCGAGGCGCGGGTGGCCACCGGCCACGGCCAGATGTCGGAGGAGGCCCTCGAGCAGGTGATGGTGGGCTTCTGGGAGAAGCAGTTCGACGTGCTCGTCTGCACCACCATCGTCGAGAGCGGCCTGGACATCCCCAACGCCAACACCCTCATCGTCGACCGCGCCGACAAGTTCGGCCTGAGCCAGCTGCACCAGATCCGCGGGCGCGTCGGCCGCGGTCGCGAGCGGGCCTACGCCTACTTCACGTACTCGCCGGAGAAGCCGCTCACCGAGACGGCGTACGACCGGCTCGCGACCATCGCGCAGAACACCGACGTCGGCGCCGGCATGGCGGTGGCGATGAAGGACCTCGAGATCCGCGGCGCCGGCAACCTGCTCGGCGGCGAGCAGAGCGGCCACATCGCGAGCGTCGGCTTCGACCTCTACATGCGCCTGGTCGGCGAGGCCGTCGCCGACTTCAAGAAGGGCGTCTCGCCCGGCGACGACGACGAGCCGCAGCTCGAGACCAAGGTCGACCTCCCGGTCGACGCGCACCTGCCGCACGGCTACGTGCCGAGCGAGCGGCTGCGGCTCGAGGCCTACCGCCGCATCGCCGGCGCGCAGGACGCCGACGCGCTCACCGCGGTCCGCGAGGAGCTCGTCGACCGGTACGGGCCGCTGCCCGACCCGGTGGAGCGGCTGTTCGCGGTCGCGGGCTTCCGGCTGCACGCCAAGCGCTTCGGCCTGACCGAGGTGAGCGTGCAGGGGAACTACGTGCGCTTCGCGCCGTTGTCCCTGCGGGAGTCGCAGACCCTGCGGCTCCAGCGCCTGTACCCGCGGTCCGTGGTGAAGGCGGCCGTCTCGACCGTGCTCGTGCCCCGCCCCTCCACCGCCCGCGTCGGCGGCCAGCCGCTGCGCGACACCGCGCTGCTCGACTGGGCGCGCGACCTGCTCGACGCCGCCCTCGGCGACAGCGTGGCGGCGGCGGCGGGCACCGCGGCCGCGGGCACCGCCTGACCGCTCTGGCACCCTATGCCGGACGCCCGACACCTCCCGGAGGACCCCACGTGATCCGCACCGCCCGCCTGCGGCGAGCCCTGCCCGCCGCGGCGCTCGCCGCAGCCGTCGCCCTGCTCGCCGGCTGCGGCGACGGCCCCGTGCGCGGTGGTGCTGCGGCCCTCGTCGGCGAGGAGCGCATCACCACCGAGCAGCTGACCGAGATCGTCGACCGCGGTCTCGAGGCGCCCGAGGCGGAGCAGCAGTTCGGCGCCGACCGCGCCGACTACCAGCGCCAGGTGCTCAACCGCATGGTGCGCGCGCTGCTGCTCGAGGAGGCCGCGCAGGAGCAGGGCATCGAGGTCACCGCCGGCGAGGTCGACGAGCAGCTCGCCGACTTCGCGGAGCAGGCGGGCGGCCGCGAGGCCCTCGAGGAGCAGGCCGCCGCGGGCGGCATCTCGCCGAGCGACCTGCCGCGCTTCGCCCGCGAGGTCGTGCTCGAGCTGCGCCTCGGCGACGAGCTCACCGCCGACGAGCAGGTGCCGCAGGAGCAGCTGCAGCAGCTCTACGAGAGCAACCGGGGCCGCTTCGAGACGGCCGAGAGCCGGCACATCCTCGTCGAGGACGAGGCGCAGGCCCGCGACCTGCTCGCGCA
Organism: Mycobacteriales bacterium; assembly: GCA_035553635.1. GTDB lineage: Bacteria > Actinomycetota > Actinomycetes > Mycobacteriales > SCTD01 > DATLGD01. The sequence continues at coordinate 5,357 of DATMKB010000364.1, read as the reverse complement.
GGTGCAGGCCGACCCGTCGCGCTTCGACGAGCTCGCCGCCGAGTTCTCCACCGACACCTCCAACGCCGAGGACGGCGGCAGCCTCGGGCGCCAGGGCCGCGGCACCTTCGTGCCGGAGTTCGACGAGGCGGTCTTCACGCAGCCGGTCGGCGAGCCGTTCGTCGTGCAGACGCAGTTCGGCTGGCACGTCGTCGTCGTCGACGACCGCGAGACCGTCTCCTTCGCGGAGGCGCAGGACGAGCTGCGCCGCCAGGCGCTGTCCGAGCAGCGCGGCGCGGCCGTGCTCGAGGCGCTGCGCGCCACGGCCGAGCGCGTCGGCGTCGAGGTCAACCCGCGCTTCGGCCAGTTCGACGCCGAGGCCGTCGAGGTCGTGCCCGTGCCCGCCGACGACGGCCTGTCGAGCCCGGCCCCGGAGGACGGCGCCGTGCCGGCCCCGCCGGCGGGCGGCGAGCAGGTCCAGCCGGTCGAGCCGTCGCCCGCGGGCTGACCCGCCGGTGACCGGCCGGCCGGGCGAGCGGCTGCTCGACGTCGTCGCGGTCATGGACCGCCTGCGGTCGCCGGGCGGCTGCCCGTGGGACGCGCAGCAGACGCACGAGAGCCTCATGCCCTACCTGCTCGAGGAGTCGTACGAGGCCTACGCGGCGCTCGAGGACGGCGACCCGGTCGCGCTGCGCGAGGAGCTCGGCGACGTCCTGCTGCAAGTGGTCTTCCACGCCCGCCTCGCCCAGGAGCGCGACGCCGCCCACGGCGGCTGGTCGATCGACGACGTCGCCGGCGACCTCGTCGACAAGCTCGTCCGGCGGCACCCGCACGTCTTCGAGGGCGCCAGTGCGGATCATGACCCGGCAGACCTCGAGGGCACCTGGGACCGCCTCAAGGCGCAGGAGAAGGGCCGCTCGTCGGTCACCGAGGGCGTCCCGCTGTCGCAGCCGGCGCTCTCCCTCGCCGCGAAGCTGCAGAAGCGCGCCCGCAAGCTGGGCGCGCCGGTGCCCGCGTACGACGGCCTCGGCGGCGAGCTGTGGGACCTCGTGCGGCGGTGCGCGGAGGCCGGCGTGGACCCGGAGGTCGAGCTGCGCGCCGTCTCGCGGCGCTACCGCGACGACCTCGCCGCCGTCGAGCGCGCCGTGCGCGACGACGGCGGCGAGCCGGCGGAGCTGTCGCCGCAGGACTGGTCGGCCCGCTGGCCGGCCGGCTGACGGCGGGTCGGCGGGGAGGCGCGGCGCGCCGTCGTTAGGCTCGGGCCGACCCGTCCCGCCTGCGCCTGGAGCACCTCTTGTCCTCGATCGACGCCGTCGGCGCCCGCGAGATCCTCGACTCGCGCGGCAACCCCACCGTCGAGGTGGAGGTCGCCCTCGACGACGGCACGATCGCGCGGGCCGCGGTGCCGAGCGGCGCGAGCACCGGCGCCTACGAGGCCGTCGAGCTGCGCGACGGCGACGGCGACCGCTACCTCGGCAAGGGCGTCACCAAGGCCGTCGACGCCGTCCTCGACACCATCGGCCCCGAGCTGCTCGGCATGGAGGCCACCGAGCAGCGCCTCGTCGACCAGGCGCTGCTCGACCTCGACGGCACGCCCGACAAGAGCCGCCTGGGCGCCAACGCGCTGCTCGGCGTCAGCCTCGCGGTGGCCAAGGCGGCCGCGGAGAGCTCGCACCTGCCGCTGTTCCGCTACGTCGGCGGGCCGAACGCCTACCTGCTGCCGGTGCCGATGCTCAACATCCTCAACGGCGGCGCGCACGCCGACACCAACGTCGACATCCAGGAGTTCATGGTCGCGCCGATCGGCGCCGCCTCGTTCTCCGAGGCGCTGCGCTGGGGCGCGGAGGTCTACCACGCGCTCAAGAAGGTGCTGAAGGGCCGCGGCCTCGCGACCGGCGTCGGCGACGACCTGTTCGTCACCAACCCGCAGCGCCTGGCCGACGGCATCACCCGGCAGTGCGGCAACGCGCTGCTGGTGAAGGTCAACCAGATCGGCACGCTCACCGAGACGCTCGACGCCGTCGACCTCGCGCACCGCAGCGGCTACCGCTCGATGATGAGCCACCGCTCCGGCGAGACCGAGGACACCACCATCGCCGACCTCGCGGTGGCGACGAACTGCGGGCAGATCAAGACCGGCGCCCCGGCCCGGTCGGAGCGCGTCGCGAAGTACAACCAGCTGCTCCGCATCGAGGAGGAGCTCGACGACGCCGCCCGGTACGCCGGCGCCACCGCCTTCCCGCGCTTCCGGCCGGCGGACGGCCAGGTCTGACGTGAGCGCCTCCCGCCGCCCGGCGCGCCCCCAGCGCCCCGCCCGCCCGGCCGCGCGCCGGACCGGGGCCGGGGCGCGCGCCGGCACGGTCCGCCGGGCGCCCGCAGCGCCGGCGGTCCGCAGCGGCGGGCCGCTCACCACCCGGGCGGCGATCCTGGGGCTCGTGGTCCTGACGCTCGTCGTCAGCGCGGTGCTGCCGCTGCAGACCTTCCTCGACCAGCGCGCCGACATCGCCGAGCTCGAGCGGTCGCAGGCGGCCGCGCGCGAGCGGGTCGCCGCGCTCGAGGCGGAGAAGGAGCAGCTGCACGACCCGGCGTTCCTCGCCGCGGAGGCGCGCCGCCGCCTGCACATGGCGCGGCCGGGCGAGGTCAGCTACGTGCTCATCACCCCGCCGCCCGCGGCGCCGGAGGCGGCTGCCGAGGGCGGACCGGCCGCCGGGCCGGACGCGCCGTGGTGGGCGCAGGTGCGCGACAGCGTCGCCGAGGCCGATCGCGGCCCGCAGCCGGCCCCCGCCCCGTGACCGCGCCCGACGACGCCGACCGCGAGGTCGTCGCCGCGCAGCTCGGCCGCGCGCCGCGGGCCATGCGCGGCGTCGCGCACCGCTGCCCGTGCGGCCTGCCCGACGTCGTCGAGACGAGCCCGCGGCTCGACGACGGCACGCCGTTCCCGACGCTGTACTACCTGACCTGCCCCCGCGCGTCGTCGGCGATCGGCGGGCTCGAGAGCGCGGGCGTGATGAAGGAGATGACCGCCCGGCTGGCCGACGACGCCGACCTGCGCGCCCGCTACGAGGCGGCGGCGCAGGACTACGTGGCGCGGCGCGACGCCCACGAGGTGCTCGAGGGCGTCCCGGCCCAGGGCGGCATGCCGACGCGGGTGAAGTGCCTGCACGTGCACGTGGCGCACAGCCTGGCCGTCGGTCCCGGCGTCAACCCCTTCGGCGACGAGGCGCTCGCCCAGCTGCCCGAGTGGTGGTCGCGCGGCCCCTGCGTGCAGGTGGAGGAGCAGGAGGAGCCGTGAGGCGCGTGGCCGCGGTCGACTGCGGCACGAACTCGCTCCGCCTGCTCGTCGCCGACCTCCCGCCGTCCGGGCCGCTGCTCCCCGTCGTCCGGGAGCTGCGCGTCGTCCGGCTGGGGGAGGGCGTCGACCGCACGGGTGCGCTGTCCCCGGAGGCGCTCGCGCGCGCGGCGGCGGTGCTGGAGGAGTACGGCGGCCTCGTGCGCCGGCACGGCGCCGAGGCGGTGCGCGTGGTGGCCACCAGCGCCACCCGCGACGCGCGCAACCGGGGCGCCTTCACCGCGCTCGTGCAGGAGCACCTCGGCGTCGCGCCGGAGGTGCTCGCCGGCGCCGAGGAGGCCGCGCTGACCCTCACCGGCGCCGTCCGCGACCTCGACCCGGCCGACGGGCCCTTCCTCGTCGTCGACATCGGCGGCGGGTCCACCGAGGTCGCGCTCGGCACCACCGCTGTCGAGGCGGCGCTGTCGGTCGACGTCGGGTGCGTGCGGCTCACCGAGCGGCACCTCGCCGACGACCCGCCGACGCCGGCGCAGGTGGCCGCGGCGCAGGCCGACGTCGACGCCGCGCTCGCCCGCGTGCGCGAGGCGGTGCCGGTCGAGCGGGCCCGCCTCGCGGTGGGGCTGGCCGGCACCGTCACCACGGTGGCGGCGCACGTGCTGCGGCTGCCCCACCTGCCCGACGGGCGGCTGGCCGACGTGCGCCTGCCCGCGGCCGACGTCGTCGCCGCCTGCGAGGAGCTGCTGGCGATGCCGCGGGAGGAGCGGGCGGCGCTGCCGCACCTGCACCCCGGGCGGGTGGACGTCGTCGGGGCGGGGGCGCTCGTGCTGCGCCGCGTCCTCGAGGTGCTCGAGCAGGACGTGCTGCTCGTGCGGGAGGCGGACCTGCTCGACGGCGCCGCCTGGTCCCTGGCGTGAGCCGGCCGTGATCCCGCCCGGCTCCGGCCACCCGCAGGACCGGGCGACGCCCGGCACGCCCGTCGCCCGCACGGCGGCGCAGGTGGCCCGGCTCGCCCGCACGGCCGGCTCGGTCGAGGAGGTCGACGCCCGCTCGTCGGTCTGCCGCGCCTGCCCGCGCCTGGTGGCCTGGCGCGAGGAGGTCGCGCAGGTGCGCCGGGCCGCCTTCGCCGACCAGGAGTACTGGGGCCGCCCCGTCACCGGCTGGGGCCCGGCCGAGCCCGAGGTGCTCGTCGTCGGGCTGGCGCCGGCCGCGCACGGCGGCAACCGGACCGGCCGCGTCTTCACCGGCGACCGCAGCGGCGACTGGCTGTTCGCCGCCCTGCACCGCGCCGGGCTGGCGACCTCACCGCTGTCGGTGGCGGCGGGGGACGGGCTCGAGCTGCGCCACGTGCGCGTCGTCGTGCCGGTGCGCTGCGCGCCGCCGGCGAACAAGCCGACTCCGGCGGAGCGCGACACCTGCGGGCAGTGGCTGTCGGAGGAGCTGCGCCTGCTGTGGCCGAGCGTGCGCGCGGTGGTCGTGCTCGGCGGCTTCGGCTGGACCGCCCTCGCGCGGGCCCTGCCGGGCGCCGGCGTGCCGACCGGGCGGCTGCCGGCGTTCGGCCACGGCGTCGAGGCGCCTCTGCCGGGCGGCGCCGTCCTGCTCGGCTGCTACCACGTGAGCCAGCAGAACACCTTCACCGGCCGGCTCACCGAGGCGATGCTCGACGCCGTCCTCGCCCGCGCCCGCGAGCTCGCCGGGCTGGGGACGCCGCCCGGAGCAGCGACGGGCTGAGCGCGCTGCGCCGTCCGGTGCAGCGGGGGCCGTGGCACCGCCGCCCCGAGCCTGCATCGGCACGCCGAACCCCCGGCTGACTACGCCGAACGGGTGGTCCTGCGCCCGGAGCGCCCCGTCGAGTCCGGTTCTCGCGACACCGTCTAGTGACTAGAGCGCCGTAGCCCCCTATGGTCCTCGAAGTTGCTCCGGACGGCCCATCAAGCCGCTCCGGGACCTTTCTCCAGGGGGGTGTCGAGCATGCGCAAGCCCGTCGTCTGGCGCGTCGTCTGGCGCTAGTCCCGGCGGCCGTCCGCGGCCCCGGTGCCCGTCCCGTCCCGACGCCCCACGAGGAGGTCGTCATGCGCAAGCCCGTCGTCTG
>DATMKB010000363.1:0-2178 GCA_035553635.1 Mycobacteriales bacterium | reverse complement strand
GGGCTGGGGAGGCGGTGCGGTGGCGGTGGAGCCGCCCGGTGGCTCGGCCCCGGGAGGGTCGGCAGGGATCTCGGTCATGGCTGCACCGTGCCGGGCGGGAGGGGCCCGCGCATCGGGGTCCGACCCTGGTCCTGGTCTCAGGGTGCGTCCCCGAGGTCTGCGGGCCCGTCCGGTGGCACGCTCGGGGACGTGACCGCGACCGTCCCGCCGCCGACGGCGCCGCGCCTCGTGCGCCGGCGCGAGGACCGGGTGCTCGGCGGCGTCGCGGCCGGCCTCGCCGAGCACCTCTCGCTGCCGGTGCTGTGGGTGCGCCTGGCCTTCGTCGCGCTGCTGGTGGGCGGCGGTGCGGGCCTGCTCCTCTACGGGGCCTACTGGCTGGCGCTGCCGCAGGCCGGCGCGGACGAGGCCCGCCTGTCCGACCGCAGCGCCGGCGAGCTGCTCCTGCTGGGCGCCGCCGCGGTGGCGGGGGTGGTCGTGCTCGACCTCGTCGCCGTGCCGGGCCCGGTGCTCGTGCCGCTCGCGGCGGTCGCGGCGGGAGCAGCGCTCGTCTGGCGGCAGGCCGACGACGTCCGGCGGGCGCGGTGGCGCGAGACGGCCGTCCGTCGCCGCGGCGGCGTGCTGCTGTCCGGCCTGGGCGTCGTGCTCGTCGTCCTCGGGCTCGCCGGCTTCCTGGCCGCGCGCGGCGAGCTGCAGGCCGCGCGCGAGGGGCTGGTGGCGACGGTCGTCGTGGTGGGCGGGCTGGCGCTGCTGCTCGCCCCGTGGGCCTCGCGCACCCTGGGCGAGCTGCGGGCCGAGCGCTACGAGCGGGTGCGGTCGCAGGAGCGCGCCGAGCTCGCCGCGCAGGTGCACGACTCGGTGCTGCAGACGCTGGCGCTCATCCAGGCGAGCGCCGCCGACCCCCGCGAGGTGGTGCGGCTGGCGCGCAGCCAGGAGCGCGCGCTGCGCGGCTGGCTGTACCGGCCGGCGGCAGGGCCGGTGCCGCTGCTCGGTGCGGTGCTCGAGCAGGCGGCGGGCGAGGTGGAGGACGACTTCGGCGTGCCGGTCGAGGTGGTGCACGTCGGCGACGTTCCGCACGACGGCGCCGTGGTGGCCCTGGCGTCCGCGGCCCGCGAGGCCGTCGTCAACGCGGCCAAGCACTCGGGTGCGCCGTCGGTGCAGGTGTACGCCGAGGTGGAGGACGCCGCGGTGACGGTGTTCGTGCGCGACCGCGGGCGGGGGTTCGACCCGTCGGCCGTGCCCGCCGACCGGTACGGGCTGCAGGAGTCGGTGGTGGGCCGCGTCGAGCGGGCCGGCGGGACGGTGCGCGTGCGCAGCGCGCCGGGGGAGGGGACCGAGGTGCAGCTCCAGGTGCCGCGCGAGGGGGCGCGGTGAGCCTCCGCCCGCGCGTCGTGCTGGTCGACGACCACCGGCTGTTCCGCACCGGTGTGCGCACCGGCCTGGGCGACGGCGTCGAGGTGGTGGGCGAGGCCGAGACCGTCGACGAGGCGGTCGCGCTGGTGCGGCGCACGCTGCCGGACGTCGTCCTGCTCGACGTGCACATGCCCGACGGCGGCGGCGTCGCGGTGCTGCAGGCGCTCGGGCAGGACGCGCCGGCCACGCGCTTCCTCGCGCTGTCGGTGAGCGACGCGCCCGCCGACGTCATCGCCGTCGTGCGCGCGGGGGCGCGCGGCTACGTGACGAAGAACGTGTCGCCGGAGGAGCTGCTCGAGGCGGTGTGCCGGGTCGCCGAGGGCGACGCCGTCTTCTCGCCGCGGCTCGCCGGCTTCGTGCTCGACGCGTTCTCCGCGCGCGACGTCCCGGTGGTGGACGAGGAGCTCGACCTGCTCACCGCCCGCGAGCGCGACGTGCTGCGCCTCATCGCCCGCGGCTACACCTACCGCGAGGTGGCGGGCGAGCTGTTCCTGTCGGTCAAGACGGTCGAGACGCACGTGTCGTCGGTGCTGCGCAAGCTCCAGCTGAGCAACCGCCGCGAGCTCGCCCGGTGGGCCACCGACCGCCGCCTGGTCTGATCAGGTGCGGTGCAGGCGGCGGACGTCGTCGATGGTGTCGGCCTCGTCCGCCCGCTTGTCGTCGCGGTAGCGCAGCACCCGCGCGAAGCGCAGCGCGACGCCGCCGGGGTAGCGCGGCGAGGTCTGCACGCCGTCGAAGGCGATCTCGACGACGAGCTCGGGGCGCACC
>DATMKB010000362.1:0-7521 GCA_035553635.1 Mycobacteriales bacterium | reverse complement strand
CACTCTCGAGGGGAAGCTCCAGTGATCCGCACGCACGAGGCGGGGGTCCTGCGCTCGGACCACGCCGGCACCGAGGTCGTCCTGACCGGGTGGGTGGCCCGCCGGCGCGACCACGGCGGCGTCGCCTTCCTCGACCTGCGCGACGCGAGCGGCGTGGTGCAGGTGGTGGTGCGCGAGAACGACATCGCCCACGACCTGCGCGCCGAGTACTGCGTGAAGGTGACCGGCGCGGTGCGCGTCCGGCCGCAGGGCAACGCGAACCCGGACCTGCCGACCGGCGACGTCGAGGTCGACGCCTCCGCCGTCGAGGTGCTCAGCGCCGCCGCGCCGCTGCCCTTCCAGCTCGAGGACGCGCTCTCGGTCGACGAGGAGGTGCGACTGAAGTACCGCTACCTCGACCTGCGCCGCTCCGGCCCGGCCCGCGCGCTGCGCACGCGCTCGCGCATCACCCGTGCGATCCGCGACGTCATGGAGGAGAACGGCTTCCTCGACATCGAGACGCCGACCCTCACCCGCTCGACGCCCGAGGGCGCCCGCGACTTCCTCGTGCCGGTGCGCCTGCAGCCGGGCACCTGGTACGCGCTGCCGCAGTCGCCGCAGCTGTTCAAGCAGCTGCTCATGGTGGCCGGCCTCGAGCGGTACTACCAGATCGCGCGCTGCTACCGCGACGAGGGCTTCCGCGCCGACCGGCAGCCCGAGTTCACCCAGCTCGACGTGGAGATGAGCTTCCCGGACGAGGAGGACGTCTACGCGCTCACCGAGCAGGTGTTCGCGCGGATCTGGCGCGAGGTGCTCGACGTCGAGCTGCCCGTGCCGTTCCCGCGCATGCCCTACGCCGAGGCGATGACCCGCTTCGGCAGCGACCGCCCCGACGTCCGGTTCGGCCTCGAGCTCGCCGACCTGACCTCCTACTTCGCCGAGACGCCGTTCCGCGTCTTCCAGGCCGAGCACGTGGGCGCCGTCGTCATGCCGGGCGGCGCCGCGCAGCCCCGCAAGGCGTTCGACGCCTGGCAGGAGTGGGCCAAGCAGCGCGGCGCCCGCGGCCTGGCGTACGTGACCTTCCTCGAGGACGGCACGCTCGGCGGCCCCGTCGCGAAGAACCTGTCGGAGACCGAGCGGGAGGGCCTGCGCGAGGCCCTCGGCGCGCAGGTCGGCGACTGCGCCTTCTTCGCCGCCGGCCGCCGTCCGGACGCCCTGGCCCTGCTCGGCGCGACGCGCCTGGAGATCGCCGCCCGCCTCGACCTCGTGCCGCAGGGCGAGTGGGCGTTCCTCTGGGTCACCGACTTCCCGATGTTCGAGGAGGTCGTCGACGAGTCCGGCACGCCGACGGGCTGGACCGCGGTGCACCACCCGTTCACCGCGCCTACCGCCGACCGCGAGGCCGACTTCCACGAGCGCCCCGGCGACGTGCTCGCCCGCGCCTACGACCTCGTGCTCAACGGCGCGGAGCTCGGCGGCGGCTCGATCCGCATCCACTCCTCCGACGTGCAGCGCCGCGTCTTCGACGTCATCGGGCTGTCGAGCGAGCAGGCGGAGGAGCAGTTCGGCTTCCTGCTCGAGGCGTTCAAGTACGGGCCGCCGCCGCACGGCGGCATCGCCTTCGGCATCGACCGGATCACCGCGATGGTCACCGGCGCCGACTCGATCCGCGAGGTCATCGCGTTCCCGAAGACCGGCGGCGGCGGCGACCCGCTCACCGGCGCGCCGACGCCGATCACGCCGGAGCAGCGCGCCGAGGCCGGGGTCGACGGGCCGCCGAAGAAGGCGTAGCTACCAGCGGGTGCGCTGCACCAGCCGGCCGCTGGTGAACCGGTGGTCGTCGGCGAAGCCGAGCGCGTCGTACATGGCGCGCGCGGCGGTGTTGTCGGCGTAGAGCCCGAGCGTCACGACGTCGCAGGACCCGGCCAGCAGCGACCGGGTCAGCGCGGCGGTGACCGCGCGCCCGAGCCCGCGGCCGCGCTGCTCCGGCGCCACGGCCACCGACGACACGTGCCCGACGCCGGTGGCCGCGCTGGTGTCCGCGGCGACGGCCAGCAGCCGGCCGTCCTCGAGGAGGCCGTGCCAGCCCCGGACGGCCGGGTCGCCGGCCTGCGCCGACGGCGTCGGGCTGGCCCGGGCGAGCAGCGCGGCGACGTCGTCGTCCGGCACGCCGGCCACGACGAGCTCCTCGCCCGCCTGCGGCTCGGGCGGTGACGACCGCCAGCGGAAGTCCCAGTCGGCCCAGCCGTCGAGCCCCGTCCAGGCCGGCAGCAGGGCCGCCGTGCCGCGGGGGAGCGTCGTGCGCTGGCGCGGCGGCAGCTCGGGCAGCAGGTCGGCCACGAGCGCGGCGACGGCGGCGGGCTCGCCGAGCGCGGACAGCCGGGGGAGCCGCTCCTCGGCGTCGGTGCCGAGCCAGGCGACCGCGCCGTCGGCCAGCCAGCCGTGCACGAACGGCCGCCGCAGCGAGCCGCGGGCGAAGGGGTCGTGCCCGGTCGCGACGAGCACCTCGGCGGCGGAGCCGAGCTGCGTCAGCGCCATGCCGGCGACGCTACTCGGCGTGCCGGGCGAGCGTCCGCTCCCAGGCGCCGGGCGAGACGAGGTCGGGCAGGGCCGCCCGGTAGCGGCGGCGCAGCGACCGCCAGCGCAGCGCCACCTGCACGTGCCGCAGCACAGCCTCCGCCGCCAGGCGCGGCAGCGCGCCGGGCTGCTCCTGCACCGCGAGGGCCCGCGCCGGCACGTGCGGCAGGTCGTCGACGAGGTGGGCGGGGCCGCGCAGCAGGTCCGCCATCGCCGCCGTGCGCAGCGCCACGAGGTCGCGGCGACCGCGGCGCAGCGGCCGCCAGGTGAAGCGCGCGCTCTCCGGCAGCAGCGCGCCGCCCCACGGCCGGGGGGAGTGGAGCAGGCCGGCCACCAGCCGGTTGCGGTGGTGCACGTAGGCCTGCCAGCCCAGGGCGTCCGGCTTGCCGGTGAACGGCTCGTGGTGCACCGCCACGCCGGGCAGCGTGACCGTCGGGCCGAGCCGCAGGCCGTGCTCGACGTCGTCCCACTTGATGAACACCGGCAGCGGCAGGCCGGCCCGACGCAGGGCCTCGACGGGCACCAGCACGCACCACCACGGGTTGTAGTCGACGTCGAGGCGCCGGTGCAGCCAGGGCACGGCCGGCAGCGGCGACGCGGCGAGGTCGAGGTCCTCCTCACCGGGCGGCACGGTCTCCCACAGCCAGCGGCGCGGGTCGATCCGCTCGCCCGGGGTGTGCAGCACGGTCGGCCGCTCGAGGTCGAGCATGTGGCCGCCCACCTGCACCGGCCGGCGCGCGCGCTCGGCGAACGCAACGGCGCGCGGCACCGTCTCCGGCCCGAGCACGACGTCGTCGTCGAGGACGAGGACCCACCGGCTCCGCCCGGCCCGCAGCGCCTCGAGCTGCCCGCGCGCGACGCCGCCGCCGGCGCCGAGGTTCGGCTGCCGCACGACCCGCAGCCGCGTGTCGAGCCCGGCGACGGCTTCCGCCCACGCCGGTTCGTCCTGCAGCGGCCGCTCGCCCTGGTCGACGACGACCACCTCGTCGAGCAGGGCCAGCGTCGGCGGGTCGGCGAGGTCGCGCAGCACCTGCAGGGCGGCGCCCTGGTGGGCGAAGGCCGTCATCACCACGGTGGTGCCGCCGGTGCGGGACAGCTCCGGGGCGCACCAGGCGACGTCGCCGAGCACCGCGCCGCCGGGGCCCGCCTCGACCTCGACCCAGAGCCAGCCGCCGTCGTCGTGCAGCAGCGCCACCGGCACCTCGTGCGAGCCCGGCGGCAGGCGCACGACGTCGCCGGCCCGGCCGGAGCTGTCGGACCGGCGCACCACGGCCGTCCCGTCGCCGGTGAGCACCAGCCGGAGCACGACCTCGTTCAGGCCCGTGCCGTGCCGCCAGTGCCCGGCCGGGAACGCGGACAGCAGGCCGGCCAGCTGCGCCCCGCCGCCGGGGGGCACGCGCAGGCGCCGGGCGTCGAGCACCTCGGCGTCGCCGACGACGTGCAGGGGCAGGAGCGCGGGGTCGGCCGGCAGGACGACGCGGGCGAGGGGGACGAGCACCGCGGCGGTCTGCCCAGGACGCGCGCCGGCTACCGGGCTGAGCACGGCTGCGCAGGTAGCGTCGAGCCGATGGGTCCTGCTCCTCGGCGGGCGCTGCGCACGGCGCCGCCGCGCTCCCGGCTGCTCGCCGTGCCGTTCCTGCTGCTGGTGCTGCTCGGCACCGCCCTGGCCACCGCTGCGCTGCCCTTCGCGCCGGTCGAGCGGGCCACCACGACGGTCACCTGGCCGCTCGCGGGTGAGCCGCTCGAGTCGACGATGCTCACCCTGCTGCCGTACCGCCCGCTGGCGCTGGCCGCCGACCTGCCCTGCGACGTCGTCCGCGAGGCGCCCGACGACGCCGTGCTGCTGTCCACCTACCCCGTGGGCAACGAGCGCGGCCAGGGCCTGACGGTGCGGGCCACCGGCGAGGAGCGCGCGCAGGTGGTCACCGAGGGCCGCGAGGTCTGGTCGGGCGAGGTCCCCGACGGCGAGGGCTGCGCGCTCGCCGTGCGCGTCGACGGCGAGCGCACCCGGGTGCTCGTCGGCGGCCAGGAGGTGGCGGCCGAGCAGGTCGAGCCGCCGCGGGTGGCCAACCTCGCGACCACCCTGCCGCCCGGCACCGACGGCGTGCAGGTGCGGCTCGAGACCGACAGCCGCTACCAGTCCAGCCCGACGCTGCAGAAGCGGGCGCTGCTCGTGCTCGTGGGCCTCGGCGCCCTGGCCGCGCTGCTGGCGGTGCGGGCGGTCGACCGCGCCACACCCCCCGTGGCCGCCGGGGCGGACGGCGCCCGGGACCGGTCGGCGCGCTGGCCGCAGGACCTCGTGGTGGCGGCCGTCCTCGGCCTGTGGGTCGTCGTCGGGCCGATGATGGCGGACGACGGCTACAACGTGGCGGTGGCCGAGGGCTTCGGCGAGACCGGCTACGTCGGCAACTACTACCACTGGTACAACGCGCCGGAGGCGCCGTTCGCGCTGGTGCAGCAGGCGCAGGCGCTGCTCGTCGAGGGCAGCCGGGCGCCGGTGGCCCTGCGGCTGCCGGCGCTGCTGGCCGGCCTGGTCACCTGGCTGCTGCTCAGCCGCGTGCTGCTGCCGCGCCTGGGCGGCACCTGGCGGCCGTCGCACGTGCGCTGGCTGGCGGTGCCCGTGCTGCTCGCGTGGTGGATGCCCTTCAACAACAGCCTGCGGCCGGAGCCGTGGGTGGCGGTCGCGGGCACCGCGGTGCTCGCGCTCGCCGTGCTGGCGGTCGAGCGGGGGCGGCTCCTGCTCGTGGCCGCGGCGGGCGTCTGCGCGGCGCTGGCCGTCGCCGTGGCGCCGGCCGGCCTGATGGCCGCCGCGCCGCTGCTCGTGCTCGCGCCGGGCCTGCTCGCGCTGCTGCGCCGCACGCCGGTGCCGTGGTGGCTGGCCGGTGCCGTGGCGCTCGTGCCCGCCGGCGCGGTGCTCGGCACCGCCGTGTTCGCCGACCAGCCGCTCGCGGCCGTCGTCGAGGCCACCCGCGTGCACCAGGTGATCGGCCCGTCCGTGCCCTGGTGGCAGGACGTCGTGCGCTACGAGTTCCTGTTCTCCCTCGGCGAGATGGGCACCGCCGCCCGCCGGCTCGCCGTGCTCGCCACCTTCGCCGCCCTCGGCCTGGTCCTGCTGCTGCGCCACGGCGTGCGCGCCGCGGGAGGACGGCTCCTGCTCGCCGCCGGCGCCTGCTACGCGGTGGCCCTGGTGCTGCTCGTGCTGGCGCCGTCGAAGTGGACCCACCACTTCGGCGGGACGGTGGGCTTCGGCGTCCTGGTGCTCGTCGGGCTCGCGGTGCACGGGCCCGCCGCCCTGCGCGCCGAGCGCCGGTGGGGCGCGCTCGCGGCCGGCGGGTCGGTGCTCGCCGCCGGCGTGGTGGCCGCGGCCTTCGCGGGCCCCAACGCCTGGTGGGCCTACGGCTCCCTGGAGGTCGACCCGCAGCTGCCCCCGGCGCTCGCCCAGCCGCTGCTGTGGGCGGCGCTGGCCGTCGCCGTGCTCGCCGGCGCCGCGGCGCTGCGCCTGCGCCGCCGGCCGCCCGTGGGCGTGCTCGCCGCCGTGCCCCCGGCCGTCCTGGTGCTCGGGCTCGCGACGTCGGTCGTCGTCATGCTCGGCACCCACCTGCAGGCGGCCCGCGAGCTGCGCGGCGGCTGGTCGATGGCCGGCCAGAACCTCGGCCACCTCACCGGCGGCAGCTGCGGCATGGGCGACGCCATGGAGGTCCTCGCGCCCTCGCCGCTCGAGGTCGCCGATGGGCTGGGCGGCGCCCGGCAGACCCGGCCCGAGGCCTTCCGGGAGGGGGCCGGCTCCTTCCTCCCCGGTCCGGGCACGCTGCCGGCCGACGCCCTGCGCTGGGGCACGCTCGGCACGCTGCCCGACGACCCGGACGGCGCCACCGGCACCCTCACCTCGCCCTGGTTCACCGTGCCGCCGCTCGCGCCGGGGGAGTCGCTCGGCGTCGTCGTCAGCGGCCGCAGCGGCGGGGAGAACGAGGTGCGGCTCGAGACCGCCGACCGGGAGGCCCCCTCCCGCGTCCTCGACGCCGTCCGCGTGGGGGAGGGCCTCGACGGGCCCTACTGGCAGCAGGTCCGGGCCTTCGGCGACGACGTCGAGGGCGACCTCGTGCGGGTCGTGGCCACCGACGCCGCCACCGGCGTCGGCGGCTGGCTCGCCGTGTCGCAGCCGGTGGTCGTCCGACCGGTGACGGTCCGCGAGTACGCCGAGGGCCGGGCGGTGCACGTCGACTGGCAGCTGCGCATCGCCTTCCCCTGCCTGGACCAGGTGCCGGTGCGCGACGGCCTGGCCGGGCTGCCCGACCTCGTCCTCACCACCGCGCCGCGCGCGTCGGCGGCGGAGACCTACGGGTTGGCGCTCGACGAGGACCAGGGCGGCGCCTTCGCCCTGGCGCGGCAGGTCTCCGCGCCCGAGGTCGTGCCGACCCGGCTGCCCTTCGCGTCGCGGGAGGCGGTGCTGCGCGGCCAGGACCTCGGCACGCTGGCGGTCTGGATCTACCCGTACCGGGCCGACGGCTACGAGGTCGCGCGGGGCACCGAGACGGTGCCGGGCTGGGAGTGGGGCTACCACTACCCGGTGCCGACGGTGCCCGACCCGCTCGCGGTGCCGGGCCCGCGCACCGTCGACAAGGGCGGCGACGCGCCGGTCCTCGACGGCCGGCCCGAGCTGTCGCCGTTCTCCGGCCCCGCGGTGCCCTGACGGCCCGGCGTCAGCGGGCGAGGGGGGCGTGCACCATGCGGTGCACCGCCGCCTCCATCGGGGTGCGCAGCACGTCGTCCGGCGACGGCGCAGGCGCGGCGAAGCGCAGGACGTAGGGCTGCAGGCGTGTCTCGGGGCGCTCGGCGAACACCGCCGGCACCTTGCGGCCGCACACCGACCGGACGACCCCCAGCACCTGGGCCACCGACCGGGTCGAGCCGTCGCACACCAGCGCGGTGCTCGCGCCGGGGGGCGCGGCGGCCGCGGCGCGCAGC
>DATMKB010000361.1:0-14724 GCA_035553635.1 Mycobacteriales bacterium | reverse complement strand
GCGCCATTCGTCGTCGTCCGCCGGAGTCCGGAAACTGCCTCTGACCTGCGGCTATGTACTCCGCCGGACCCACCCGGACAGGGCTTGATCACGCTGGCAGTGTGGGGGTCAGGGGTTCGAGTCCCCTCAGCTCCACCCGCGCGACCTGGGCGTCCTCCTCACGAGGAGGGCGCCTTCGTCGTTCAGGCGGTTCCGCTCTGCAGGTGCAGGTCGGCTCGACGCAGGACCTCCGACCCTGTCGCTCGGTCCGGACACGGAGCACTCTCGTGGTGTCCAGCCGTCTCGAGGAGGTCGAGGACCATGACCGGCACGAGCAGACCGCGACGGACTCGCTTGCTGGCCTACCTCTCCGTCGGCGCCGCCCTGGCCTGGACGGCCGGCGCGCTGCCGGCCGGTGCGCAGTCCGAGGGTGAGTACGGACGCCACGTCGCGCGGTGCGCGCAGCAGTCGGGCTTCGACCGGGCGCACCACCCCGGGATGCACCAGGGCCACGCCGGGTGGCACGAGCACGAGGGCCACTGCACGACCGCCGCGTCCTGAGGCTCGCCAGTCCGAGTGAGCTCAGGCCGTCAGCAGGCGGCGAGCGCTGCCGACGGCGGGACGGGGGCGCGCAGGAGGGAGCCGCAGGGCTAGCCTCCGGCCATGACCGACGGAGGGCTCGCCGCGGCAGGCCGAGCCGTGCCGCGCCAGCCGGACGGCGCGGCGGACCTGGCCGAGCTCGGGCAGAGCGAGCGGAGGCACCGCGCGCTGGTCGAGGCCATCGCGAGCGACGTGTGGCGGGCCGCGCCGGACGGAGCCCTGCTCACCGACCTCCCGCGCTGGCGGCAGACCAGCCGGCAGACACCCGAGGAGGTGCTTGGAGCCGGGTGGCTGGAGGCCGTGCTCCCCGAGGACAGGGGACGTGTGGCGGCCGCGTGGGCCAGCGCGGTCGACGCCGCGGCCGTCTACGACGTCGAGTACCGCATCGGACCCGTCCGCGGACGCGTCGGTGACGACGACGTCCGGCTGCTGTCGGTGCGCGGGGTGCCGGTGTGCGACGGTCTGGGGCGGCTCGTCGAGTACACCGGCATCACGGTCGACGTCACCGAGCAGCGACGGCAGCAGTCGGTGCTCGAGACGGTCTCCCGCCGGCTGGCCGAGGGCGCTGCGCGCATGGTGCGCCTGCAGCGCCTCACCGCGCGGCTGTCAGGGGCGCTCGACGTCGTGGCCATCTCGGAGGCGGTGCTGGCGGAGGCCCGCGAGGGGCTGGGCGCGGCCGGCGGCGGCGTCTCGCTGCTCGACGCCACCGGCACCCGGCTGCAGTACCAGGCGCTCGACGGCTACGACCCCGACGTCAAGGCGCGCTGGACCGACATCAGCACCAGCGACCGCTCCCCGGGGCCGTACGTCCTGGCGACCGGCGCCCCGCTGCTCCTGTCCTGCCCCGAGCAGCTGCTCGAGCTGTTCCCGACGCACGACATCCGGCGCTTCGTCGCGGTGAGCCTCGAGCGCTCCTGGGCGCGGCTGCCGCTGCGCACGAGCGGCGCGCCCTTCGGCGTCCTGGCCCTGGGCTGGCGCGAGGAGCGCACCTGGGACGACGAGGAGCGGGCCTTCCTCGCGGCGCTCGCCGGCCTGTCGGCGCAGGCCCTCGAGCGCGCCCGCAGCTACGAGCGCGAGCGCGACACGGCGGCGCTGCTGCAGCGCAGCCTGCTGCCCGACCGGCTGCCGGACGTCCCCGGCCTGCGCGTCGCCGGCGCGTACCGGGCCGGCGCCACCGGCATGGCCGTGGGCGGCGACTGGTACGACGCGTTCCCGCTCCCGGACGGCAGGGTCGGGCTCGCGGTGGGCGACGTTCGCGGCAAGGGGGCGCCGGCGGCCTCGGTCATGGGGCGCGTGCGTGCAGCCCTGCGCGCGTACGCGGCGGTCGACCCCGACCCCGCCGCGGTGCTGCAGCACCTGGACGGCTTCATGGCGCTGTTCGACGACCCGGAGGAGGTCGTGACCGTCGCCTACGCCGTCCTCGACCCTCCGAGCGGCGTGCTGCAGCACGCCTCGGCCGGGCACCTGCCGGCGCTGGTCTGCGGCGGCGGCGACGTCCGCCACCTCGACGGCGCCCGCGACCTGCCGCTGGGCGTCGGCCGGCCGCAGCGCGCCACCGCGCAGGACGTCCTCGCCCCGGGCGAGCGGCTCGTGCTCGTGACCGACGGCCTGGTGGAGGACCGCAGGCGCTCCCTGACCGACGGCATGGCCCTGCTCGCCGAGCAGCTGCTGGCGGCGCCGTGCGACCTCGACCTCGTGCCCGACCACCTGCTGTCGTCCGTCGGCGGCCAGGTGCTCGCCGACGACGCCACGGTCCTCGTCGTGCAGCGCGCCGGCGCCGTGCACGACGTCCGGGAGGCGGCCCTCGAGCTGCCCGAGGACCTGCGCAGCGCGGGCTCGGCGCGCGGCTTCCTGCGCCGCCAGCTCGACGCCTGGGGCGCGCAGGACCTGCGCGACGTCGCCGAGCTGCTCGTCAGCGAGCTGGTCACCAACGCCGTGGTGCACGCGCGGTCGTCCGCGCACCTGCTTCTGCAGCTGCGGCCGTCGGTGCTGCGCGTCGAGGTCACCGACGCCGCCGTGCACCTGCGGCCGCGCCCGCGCGACGCCGACGACGACGCGACCAACGGGCGGGGGCTGGGGCTGGTGGCCGGCCTGTCCTCGCGGTGGGGCACCAGCGGCGACAGCAGCGGTCGCAAGAGCGTCTGGTTCGAGCTCGCCCGGTGAGCCCGCGCTACGACGCCGTCCTGCTCGACCTCGACGGCACGCTGTCGGAGTCCGGCCCGGCCATCGTCGCCGCGCTGAGCGCGGCGCTCGACCACCTGGGCCGCGACCCGCTCGACGAGACCGCCCTGCGCGCGTTCATCGGCCCGCCGCTCGAGGTGTCGTTCACCTCCCTGGGCGTCGACGACGCCCTCATCGCCGAGGCGGTGCGGGTGTACCGCGCGCACTACGACCTGCTCGGGCCGCCGCTGTACCCGGGCGTCGAGCAGGCGCTCGAGCGCCTCCGCGCCGCCGGGATGCGGATCTCGCTGGCGACGAGCAAGCCCGAGCCGCTGGCGCTCGAGATCATCACCGACAAGGGCCTGCTCCACCACTTCGACGCCGTCTGCGGCGCCGGCCGCGACGAGGAGCGCACCACCAAGGCCGACGTCGTCCGCAAGGCGCTCGACCGGCTCGGCGGACCGGCGCGGCCGGTGATGGTGGGGGACCGGCACCACGACGTCGAGGGCGCCGCGGCGCACGGCGTGCCGTCCATCGGCGCGCTCTGGGGCTACGGCGACGCCGAGGAGCTGTCCGGTGCCGTCGCCCTGGCCGACGACCTCGACGCCCTGCTCGACCTGCTGCTCGGCTGACGGCGGGGCACACTGCGCGCGTGGACGACCACGGGCACGAGCACGAGCACCGGTCCGGCCTGCTCGGCCGGCTGAAGGAGCTCGTCGCGCCGCACAGCCACGACACCGCCGACTCCGTCGACGCCGCGCTCGAGGGCTCGCGCAAGGGCCTGCGGGCGCTGTGGGTGTCGCTCGTCGTCCTCGGCCTGACGGCCGCCGCCCAGGCCGTCGTCGTCGTCTACACCGGCTCGGTGGCGCTGCTCGGCGACACGCTGCACAACGTCGCGGACGCCCTGACCGCGGTGCCGCTCGCCGTCGCCTTCCTGCTGGGCCGGCGGGCACCGACCCGGCGCTACACCTACGGCTACGGCCGCGCGGAGGACCTCGCCGGCATCGTCATCGTGCTGTTCATCCTGGCCTCGGCCGTGGCGGCGGCGTACGAGTCGGTGCGCCGGCTCATCGACCCGTCCGAGGTGCGCCACGTCGGCGCGGTGGCCGCCGCGGGCGTCATCGGCTTCATCGGCAACGAGGCGGTGGCGCAGTACCGCATCCGCGTCGGCCGCGAGATCGGCTCGGCGGCGCTCGTGGCCGACGGGCTGCACGCGCGCACCGACGGGTTCACCTCGCTCGCGGTGCTGCTGGGGGCCGTCGGGGTGGCGCTCGGGTTCGAGCGGGCCGACCCGATCGTCGGGCTGCTCATCACCGTGGCCATCCTCGTGGTCCTGCGCGACGCCGCCCGCCAGGTGTACGCACGCCTCATGGACGCCGTCGACGACGGCCTCGTCGACGACGTCGAGCGGGTGCTGCGCAGCACGCCGGGCGTGCGGGACGTCGGCGAGGTGCGGCTGCGGTGGATCGGCCACGTGCTGCGCGCGGAGGCCGAGGTCGTCGTCGCCGCCGACCTGTCGCTCGTGGAGGCGCACGAGGTCGCGGAGGAGGCCCAGCACCGGCTCCTGCACGAGGTGCCCAAGCTCGTCGCGGTCACCGTCCACTGCGACCCAGAGGGCACCGGCCACCACGCCCTCACCGAGCACCACGTCACCGGCGGCCGCACCCGGCCTCGCCGCTGAGGTCAGCCGGTGCGCGCGAGGTCGTCCGCGGCGACCGGGGCGCCCGCCGTCAGCGGCTCGTGCAGCCCCCGGCGGCGGAACCACCAGCGCACGCCGTAGACGGCTCCCGCGGCGTAGGCCCAGCCGATGAACGCGTCGACGACGTAGTGCTCGCCGCCGTAGGTGAGCGTGAACGTCATGGCGAGCACGTAGAGGACCAGCAGCGCCCGGGTGCGCCGGCGCACGAGCGACCAGGTGAACAGCAGCACCATGAACGGCACCGCCGAGTGCAGTGAGGGGATCGCGGCGACGGCGTTGGCGTACGCCTCGCCCTGCTGCACGGCCGAGCGGATCGTGCCGATGCCGGTCGCCTGCAGGGTCACCGACGTCACGCGGTCGACGCCCTCGGGGAGGTAGCCGTTGAGGCTGGCCATCCACGGCGGCGCGGCGGGGAAGGCGGCGTAGGTCGACAGCGTCAGCAGCGTGAGCGTGACGAGCGTCCAGACGTAGCGCCGGAACAGGTGGTAGCTCGAGACCCACAGCGCGACGGCGAGCGCCATCGGAACGATGAAGTGCGACATGTACACCGGGACGATGAGCGCGTCGTACCACTGCACGTCGCCCGGCACGTACAGGCGGTCCTGCAGCCAGACCGTCGGGACGACGCCGCCGGTGGCCCAGCCGAACAGCTGCTCGTCGGCGCGCAGCTGCGGGAGCACGTGCGCGTAGTCGACGGCGGTGCCCTCGGCGTTGCGCTTGAGGGGGGTGAGGTCGGCGAGCCGTCCGCCGAGCTCGTCGGCCTGACCGCGCAGGAAGTCGTAGGCGAACAGGACCGCGATGAGCGGGCCCCAGTCGCGCAGCACCGCACGCCGCCAGACGCGCCACTCGCCGCCGCACGCGGCGAGCAGCAGCAGGAGCACCCAGCCGGTGATGACCTCGCGGCCGGTGGGGAACCCGAAGACGCCCGAGACGACGGCGAAGACGACGCCCAGCGCGAGGAACAGGCGCCGCCGGCGCGCGCGGGCGGTCTCGGAGATGCGCTGCCACGGGGACAGGAGCACCGCCGGCTCTGCCGGGGTCGTCACGGTCTGCTCCATCCGGTCAAGGGTACGAGCAGGTGAACGGGCCGTGGCCGGGGAGCGTTCCGGTCGCGGGCGTAGGATCGCCGCGTGGCCCTGCTCCTTCCCGAGCCGCGCTGACCGTCCCGGTCCAGCGCGGCGCCCTCGTGGACACGGGGGCTTCTTCTTTTTCCGGGGCGGGCACGTGCGCGAGAGGACGACGATGACCGAGGCACCAGCGGCAGCAGCGGCGGACGACCGCTACGACCCGCACGCCGTGCAGGACCGCTGGCTGCCGGTGTGGGACCGCCTCGACCTCTTCCGCGCCGGCCGGCGCGAGGGCGCCCCGAAGAAGTACGTGCTCGACATGTTCCCGTACCCGAGCGGCGACCTGCACATGGGCCACGCGGAGGCCTTCGGCATCGGTGACGTCGTCGCGCGGTACTGGATGCGCCGCGGCTTCGACGTCCTGCACCCGATCGGCTGGGACTCCTTCGGCCTGCCCGCCGAGAACGCCGCCATCAAGCGCGGCGAGCACCCGGCCACCTGGACGTACGCGAACATCGAGACGCAGGCCGAGTCCTTCCGCCGCTACGCCGTCTCCTTCGACTGGTCGCGCCGGCTGCACACGAGCGACCCCGAGTACTACCGCTGGACGCAGTGGCTGTTCCTGCGCTTCCTCGAGCGCGGGCTGGCCTACCGCAAGAGCAGCGCGGTCAACTGGTGCCCGGTCGACCAGACGGTGCTCGCCAACGAGCAGGTCGTCGGCGGGCGGTGCGAGCGCTGCGGCGCCGAGGTCACCAAGCGCGAGCTGACGCAGTGGTACTTCCGCATCACCGACTACGCCGACCGGCTGCTCGACGACATGGCGCAGCTCGAAGGCAGGTGGCCCGACCGCGTGCTGCTCATGCAGAAGAACTGGATCGGCCGCTCGACCGGCGCGACGGTGCGCTTCCGCGTCGGCGACCGCGAGGTGCCGGTCTTCACCACGCGTCCCGACACCCTGTACGGCGCGACGTTCTTCGTCGTCGCCGCGGACGCCGCGCTCGCCGACGAGCTCTGCGCGCCCGAGCAGCGTCCCGCGTTCGAGGAGTACCGCGAGCAGGTGCGCAAGCTGTCGGAGATCGAGCGGCAGTCGACCGAGCGGCCCAAGACCGGCGTGCCGCTCGGCGTCACCGCCACGAACCCGCTGACCGGCGAGGAGCTGCCGGTCTACGCCGCCGACTACGTGCTGGCGGAGTACGGCACCGGCGCCATCATGGCGGTGCCCGCGCACGACCAGCGCGACCTCGACTTCGCCCGCGCCTTCGGCCTGCCGGTGCGCGTCGTCGTCGACACGGGGGAGGCCGACCCGGCCGAGACCGGCGTCGCGACGTCCGGCGACGGCGTGCTCGTCAACAGCGGCCCGCTCGACGGGCTGCGCAAGGACGAGGCGATCGCGCGGGCCGTCGCGGTGCTCGCCGAGCGCGGCACCGGCGAGGCGACCGTGAACTACCGGCTGCGCGACTGGCTGCTGTCTCGCCAGCGCTTCTGGGGGTGCCCCATCCCCGTCGTGCACTGCCCCTCCTGCGGCGAGGTGCCGGTGCCGGACGACCAGCTGCCGGTGCGCCTGCCCGACATGCGCGGCGCCGACCTGCAGCCGAAGGGCCAGTCGCCGCTCGCGTCGAACGCCGAGTGGGTGCGCACGTCGTGCCCGTCGTGCGGCGGCGACGCCGAGCGCGACACCGACACGATGGACACCTTCGTCGACTCGTCCTGGTACTTCCTGCGCTACTGCTCGCCGGACTACGAGGACGGCCCGTTCGACCCCGAGGCCGTGCGGCAGTGGATGCCGGTGGCCCAGTACGTGGGCGGCGTCGAGCACGCGATCCTGCACCTGCTCTACGCGCGCTTCTTCACCAAGGTCCTGCACGACATGGGCATGCTCGACGCCGTCGAGCCGTTCGCCGCGCTGCTCAACCAGGGCCAGGTCATCCTCAACGGCTCGGCGATGAGCAAGTCGACCGGTAACCTCGTCGAGCTCGGCAAGGAGCTCGGGGCCTACGGCGTCGACGCCGTGCGCCTGTCGATGGTGTTCGCCGGCCCGCCGGAGGACGACATCGACTGGGCCGACGTCTCCCCGACCGGCTCGGTCAAGTACCTGTCGCGCGTCGCGCGGCTGGCCGCCGACGTCGGCGCGCTGCCGCCGTCGGACGAGCGCTCGGAGGAGGTCGACCGCGCGGTGGCCCGCGCCGTCGACGAGGCGACCCGGCTGACGGAGTCGCACCGGCTCAACGTCGCCGTCGCGCGGTTCATGGAGCTGACGTCGGCGCTGCGCAAGGGCGTCGACGCGGGTGCCGGTGCCGCCTCGCTGCGCGACGGCGCCGAGGCGCTGGCGGTCATGCTGTCCTGCTACGCGCCGTACACCGCCGAGGAGGCGTGGGCGCGGCTGGGTCACGACGTCGAGGCGGGTGACTCGGTGCACGACACCGCATGGCCGGTGGCCGACCCGGCGCTGCTCGTCGAGGACACCGTCACGTGCGTCGTCCAGGTGGGCGGCAAGGTGCGCGACCGCCTCGAGGTGCCCCCGGGCATCGGCGAGGACGCGCTGCGCGAGCAGGCACTGGCCTCCGACGCCGTCCGCCGGGCGCTCGGCGACCGGGAGGTGCGCACCGTCGTCGTCCGGGCCCCCAAGCTCGTCAACGTGGTGCCCGCCTGAGGGCTAGCCTCCGCGCATGAGCGCCTCCGTCGCGGTCGTCACGGACAGCACGGCGTACCTGCCGCCGGGCGTCGCCGACAAGTACGGCATCGGTGAGGTGCCGCTGCACGTGGCGCTCGGCACGCGCACCGGCGCGGAGGGCGTCGAGGTCTCGCCCGCCGACGTCGCCGAGGCGCTGCGCGAGCGGCGGGTCAGCGTCACGACGTCGCGGCCGACGCCGGGAGAGCTCGCCGCCCTGTACCGCTCGACCGGCTCGTCGTGCATCGTGTCGGTGCACCTGTCCGGGGCGCTGTCGGCGACGTACGAGTCGGCCGAGCTGGCCGCGCGCGAGGTCGCCGCCGACGGCATCGAGGTCCGGCCGGTCGACAGCCGGCTGCTGGCCATGGGGCTCGGCTTCGCCGTCATCGCCGCGGCGCGCGCGGCGGCGGAGGGCCTGGACGTCGACGGCGTCGAGCAGCGCGCCCGCGACGCCGCGGCCGCCACGGAGATGCTCTTCTACGTCGACACGCTCGAGCACCTGCGGCGCGGCGGGCGCATCGGCGCGGCCGCGGCGCTGGTCGGCACGGCGCTGGCCGTCAAGCCGCTGCTGCACGTCGTCGACGGGCGCATCGCGCCGCTCGAGAAGGTGCGGACGGCGTCGAAGGCGCTGGCGCGGCTCGAGGAGCTCGCGGTCGAGCGGGCCGGCGACGCGCCCGTCGACCTCGCGGTGCACCACCTCGCCGCCGAGGACAAGGCCGGCGAGCTCGCCGCCCGCCTGCGCGCCCGGGTGCCGGGGCTGCAGGAGCTGCACACCTCCGAGGTGGGCGCCGTGGTGGGCGCGCACGTGGGGCCGGGCCTGCTCGGCGTCGTCGTGCACCGGAGGTGACAGGGCTGCTGGTGGCCGCCGTCGTCGTCGGCTACCTCGTGGGGTCGGTGTCCACGGCGACGCTCGTCGCGCGCCGCCGGGGCGTCGACCTGCGCGGCGTCGGGTCCGGCAACCCGGGGGCCACGAACGTCGGGCGGGCGCTCGGGCGCCGGGCCGGCGTCGCCGTGGCGCTCGTCGACGTGGCCAAGGGCCTGCTCCCGGCCGCCGGATTCGGCGCCGCCGACCACCGGGCGGGGCTGCTCGCCGGCGTCGCCGCCGTGCTGGGCCACGTCACCTCGCCCTTCCTGCGCGGCCGCGGCGGGCGGGGGGTCGCCACCGCCGCCGGCGCGGTCCTGGGGTCGCACCCGCTGTGGGCGCCGGTGGTGCTGGGGACCTGGGTGGTGGTGGTGCTGCTGTCGCGGTGGGTCGCGCTGGCGTCCATCAGCGCGGCGCTCGCGGTCCTGGTCGTGGCGCTCCTCGCGCGCGACGACGTCCTGTGGGCGGCGGCGCTCGCGGCCGTCGTCCTCGTGCGCCACCAGCCCAACGTCGCCCGGCGCCTGGAGCGCCGCCGGCCGCCGCCCGTGGGCACGAGCACCGACGAGGACTGACCGGCCGTCCACAGTCCACAGCCCCGCTCCCGGGCCGGCCGGGAGGCCGCCCGCGCTGCGAGCGTCGCCGCGTGCGACGACGTCGGGAGGTGCAGGAGCCGGTCGCCGCCGCGCGCGTGGCCCGCGTGCTGCCGGCGCCCGGCGGGTGGGTGCCGCCGCCGCTGGAGCCGGACGACCGCACCCTGGAGGTCTCCTGGTCGCCGCGCGAGGCGCCTGCCCTGCGGCACGAGCCCGACGGGGCGGGCCTGCCGCTGCTGCCCGACACGCTGCGCGGCGGCCGGCTCGACCCGGGGCGGCGCGGCGTCGTGGCGCTGCTGGTGGTGGGGCTGGTGGCGGCCGCGGCCGCGGGCGGGGTCGCGCTGCGCGGCCGGCCGCAGGAGGTGCTGGTCCCGGCGGTGGAGGCGGCGGGGGAGCCGCTGCCCGGCGCTCCGGACCCGCCGGCGACCCCGTCCGACGAGGTGGTGGTCTCAGTGGCGGGCGAGGTGGTCGCCCCCGGGCTCGTCCGGCTGCCGCCGGGCAGCCGCGTCGACGACGCCGTCCGCGCGGCCGGCGGCCCGGTGCCCGGCGCGGACCTCGGCCTGCTGAACCTCGCCCGCAAGGTCGTCGACGGCGAGCAGGTGCTCGTCGGCGTCGACCCGCCGCCGGGCACGGCGGCGGGACCGGGGAGCGCCGCTGGCGGCCTGCTCGACCTCAACACCGCCGGCGCGGGGGACCTGGAGCAGCTGCCGGGCATCGGGCCGGTCCTCGCCGAGCGGATCGTCGACTGGCGGACCGAGCACGGCCCGTTCCGCAGCGTCGACCAGCTGCGCGAGGTGCCCGGCATCGGCGAGTCGAAGTACGCCGCGCTCAAGGCGAAGGTGGCCGTCTGATGGCGCGCGCGCCCGAGCGGCCGGACCTGCGACTGGTCCCGCCGGCGCTGGCGGTCTGGCTGCTCACCTGGCACGGCTGGCGGGCGCCGGCGGGCGTCCTGCTCGGCCTCGCCGCGGTGCTGGCGCTCGCCGTGCCGGTGCTCCTCGTCCGCCGGGTGTCGCCGTCGTCACGGGTGGTGGCGGCGGTCTGCGCCTGCACGGCGGCGGCCGCGGTGGTCACCGGTCTGCACGGCGCTGCGCGCAGCTCCGGCCCGCTGGCCGAGCTCGCGCCGCAGGAGGCGTCGGTGGCGGTCGAGGGCACGCTCACGGCCGACCCGCGGCGGGCCGTGCGGGCGCAGGCCGGCGGCCGCCCGCTCGTCGTGGTGCGGCTGCGCGTCGAGCGCCTCGAGGCGCGCGGGGAGGTGCACCGGCTCCGCGCGCCCGCCCTCCTGCTGTCGTCAGACCAGGACTGGCTGGGGCTGCTGCCCAGCCAGCGCGTGCGGGCCGAGGGCCGGCTGCGCCCGGCGGAGAAGGGCGACGACGTCGCGGTCGTGGTCTCCGGTCGCGGCCCGCCGGAGGTCCTGGCGCCGCCGAGCGCGGTGCACCGCGTCGCCGGCCGGCTGCGCGCCGGCCTGCAGGAGGCCGTGGCGCCGCTCCCGCCCGCCGAGCGGGGGCTGCTGCCGGGGCTCGTCCTGGGCGACACGAGCCGGCTCGACGACGACGTCCGCGAGGACCTGCGCACCGTCGGCCTGACCCACCTGACGGCCGTGAGCGGCACCAACGTCTCGATCGTCGTGGGAGCCGTGCTGCTGCTCGCCGTGCACACCGGCCTCCCGCTGCGCTGGCGGCCGGTCGTGGCCGGGCTGGCGCTCGGAGGCTTCGTGGTGCTCGCCCGGCCCGACCCGAGCGTCCTGCGCGCCGCGGTCATGGGCGCCGTCGGGCTGCTGGCGCTGGCGACCGGAACGAGGCGGGCGGCCCTGCCCGCGCTGTGCACCGCCGTGCTGGTGCTCCTGCTCGTCGACCCCGACCTCGCCGGCGCGCCGGGCTTCGCCCTGTCCGTGCTGGCCACGGCCGGCCTGCTGGTCCTGGCCCCGCCGTGGACGCGTGCGATGAGCCGGCGCCTGCCCCTGCCGCTGGCCGCGGCCGTGGCGGTGCCCGCCGCGGCGCAGGCGGCGTGCGGGCCGGTGGTCGTGGCGCTGAGCGACGGCCTCGGCGTCCTGACCGTGCCGGCCAACCTGCTCGCGGCACCCGCCGTCGCCCCGGCCACCGTCGCCGGCGTGCTGGCCGCCGTGGCGCACCCCGTGCTGCCGCTCCTGGCGCAGGGGCTGGCGTGGCTCGGGTGGGCGCCGACGGCCTGGCTCGTCCTCGTCGGCCGGGTGGGGGCGGACGTCCCCGGGGCGACGGTGCCCTGGCCCGACGGCGTGCCCGGGTCGCTACTGCTCGCGGCGGTCACCGCCCTGGTGCTCCCGGCCCTCACCCGGCCGCGGCTGCGCACCGGCCTGCTCGCCGCCACCACCGGCGTCGTCGTGTCGTCGGCGGGAGTGCACCTGGCCGCGCCGGCCTGGCCGCCGGCGGGTTGGGTGGCGGTGGCCTGCGACGTCGGGCAGGGCGACGCGCTCGTGCTCTCCGCGGCGCCCGGAGCGGCGGTCGTCGTGGACGCCGGGCCCGACCCCGCGGCCGTCGACGGCTGCCTGCGGCGGCTCGGCGTCGACCGCGTGCCGGCGCTGGTCCTGAGCCACCTGCACGCCGACCACGCGGCCGGCCTGTCGGGCGTCCTGCGCGGCCGGCGGGTGGGCGTGGTGGTCACCGGTCCGGTCGACGAGCCGGAGGAGCAGCGCGACCGGCTCGACGAGGCGGCCGCCCGCGCCGGCGTGCCGGTCGAGCGCCCTGGCCTCGGCGAGGTGCGGGCGGCGGGCCGGGTCCGGTGGCAGGTGCTGGGGCCGGCCCGCGCCTACCGGGGCACGCGGTCCGACCCGAACAACGCCTCGCTCGTGCTGCGCGCGGAGGTCGCCGGCGTGCGGCTGCTGCTCACCGGCGACGTCGAGCCGGAGGCGCAGCGCGACCTGCTCGAGCGCGGCGTCGACGTGCGCGCCGACGTTCTCAAGACGCCGCACCACGGGAGCGCGCACCAGTCGCCGGAGTTCCTGCAGGCGGTCGGGGCGCGGCTCGCGCTGACGTCCGTCGGCGCGGACAACACCTACGGGCACCCGTCGGAGCTGACGCTGGCCGTGCTGTCCGCGCGCGGGGCGGCGTCGCTGCGCACCGACGTCCACGGCGACGTCGCGGTCGTGGTGCGCGGCGGGCGGCTGCTCGCCGTCCCGCGGCGGGGCGGAGCGGAGCCGCCGGGCCCGGCGCAGGCCGGCCCGGCGGCGTCCGCCGCGGTCAGACCAGCTCCTCCTGCGGCACCGCGGTGGTCCCGGGGCCGGTACCGGCAGGCTGGCCGCGCAGCATCTCGAGCTCCGCCCCCTTGACCAGCCAGGACAGGCCGAAGGCGAGCACGGCGACGACCTCGCCGATGAGCAGCGAGTACTCGTCCCACCTGCCGGTCAGCTTCGTGACGGCGATGTACGCGACGGCGGCCAGGATCGTGAAGGCGGCCGACAGGTGGAAGGCGTGCCACCGCCGCCGGGTCGCGAGGTCCCGGTCGGGTCGGGCGCCCTCGCGCACCGCGAAGCGCCAGCTCATGGCGGCCAGCAGGAGGATGAAGACGGCGGCGCTGGTGAAGTGGATGCGCGTCGTCGTCGTCTCGCCGAGGGCCTCCTGCAGCGGCGTGAGCGGTGTCCCGGGCTCGCCGTAGGTCGGGAACCAGGCGACGCCGATCGCGGCCACGCCGGCCCCGACGGTGAGGACGTTGTCCCAGTTCCAGCGGTCGAGCATGTAGGTGATGAGGAAGAAGCCGGTCATGCACAGGACGCCGACGAAGACGTCCCGCATGCCGGAGTGGTAGTAGGCGCTGAGCGAGCCGCGCACGTCGTGCACGAACCAGGCGCGGTCGCCGAGCAGCAGCACCAGCGGCAGCAGGACGCCGAGCACGCCGATGGCGAGCCGGGCGAGGAGGTAGGAGCGGACGTAGCGGACAGCCATCTCGTCCGCCGGGTCAGGGCGGGCGGGTGTCGCGTCCTCGGGAAGTCGCACGGGAGTCCCCCCTTCCGCACGGGGGCCCGGGTGGCCCCGGTGCGCCGCGGACCGTACGCCTGATCGAACGCCGGCGGAAGATCTCTGCCCGGCTCGCGGGAGCTCGTCCCGGCTCGTCCCCGGCCAGGTCCGCCGTCGCGCGTGGGACGATGGTGGGGTGCCGCAGGACGACCCCCTCGCCCCGCTGACGGTCGTCGTCGGCGACGAGGAGCTGCTCGTCGCCCGGGCCGTCTCGGCGGTCCTCGTCGCCGCCCGTGCCGCCGACGCCGGCACGGAGGTGCACGACCTGGCGGCCGCCGAGCTCCAGCGCGGCGACCTGGACGACGCGCTGTCGCCGTCGCTGTTCGGCGGACGGCGGGTCGTCGTCGTGCGGGCGGCGCAGGACCTGGCGAAGGACCTCGTCGAGGGGCTTCTCGCGGCCGCCCGCGACGTGCCGGAGGAGACGTCGCTCGTCGTCGCGCACGCCGGCGGCTCGAAGGGCAAGGCCCTGCTCACCGGGCTGCTGGAGCTGCGCCCCCGCCGCGTCGACGCCCCGAAGCTGACCCGGCCGGGCGACCGTCGCGACTTCGTCCGCGCCGAGCTGCGCAAGGACGGCCGGGCCGTCGAGGACGCCGCCGTCGCGCTGCTGCTCGAGGCCGTCGGCAACGACCTGCGCGAGCTGGCGTCCGCGGCAGGACAGCTGCTCGTCGACACCGACGGGCCCATCACGGCCGCCGCCGTGGCGCGCTACCACCGCGGTCGCGCCGAGGCGTCGGGCTTCGCCGTCGCCGACCGCGCCGTCGAGGGAGACCTCGCCGGTGCCCTCGAGCTGGCGCGGTGGGGCACCAGCACCGGTCTCGCGCCCGTCCTGGTCACCAGCACGCTGGCCAGCACGCTGCGCGCCGTGGCGCAGGTCGCCTCGGCCGCGGGCGTCCCGTCGGCGCAGCTCGCCGCGCAGGTCGGCATGCCGGCGTGGAAGGTCGACAAGACCCGCAAGCAGGCGCGGGGCTGGCGGCCGGAGGGCATCGCCGCCGCCGTGCAGGCCGTCGCCCGGGCCGACGCCGACGTCAAGGGCGGGGCGGTGAGCGCCAGCTACGCCGTCGAGCGCGCGCTCGTGGCGGTCGTGAGCGCCCGCGGCGGCCGGCCGTGACGGCA
>DATMKB010000360.1:0-8153 GCA_035553635.1 Mycobacteriales bacterium | reverse complement strand
GTGATGGAGACGCCCTCGAGCGGCTCCCCGTCGGCGCGCAGGCGTCCCTGCAGGCCCTCGGAGGCGGCGGCGCCGCCGCCTCCGAGGGCCTGCAGGGACGCCTGCGCGCCGACGGGGAGCCGCTCGAGGGCGTCTCCATCACCGTCTCCACGCCGGACGGCGACGAGGTCGAGACCGTCGAGACCGACGACGAGGGCAGCTGGAGCGTCGACGTCCCCGGCCCCGGCGAGTACGTCGTCAGCCTCGACGAGGACAGCCTCCCCGAGGGCGCCTCCCTGCGCGAGGGCAGCCGCTCCGAGGTCACGGCGACCGTGAACCCGGGCCAGGTGCGCAGCATCCTGTTCCCGCTCGGCGAGGGCACCCGCAACGTCCAGAGCACGCTCGACCGGTTCTGGCAGCTGTCGGTGGAGGGCCTGCAGTTCGGCCTCATCATCGCGCTCGCCGCGGTCGGCCTGTCGCTGATCTTCGGCACCACCGGCCTGGTGAACTTCTCGCACGGCGAGCTGGTCACCCTGGGCGCCATCGCGGCCTACTACCTGTCCGCGAGCGCCGGCCTGAACTTCATCGTCGCGGCGGTCCTCGCCATCGTCATCGCCGGCGCCCTGGGCGGCGTGCAGGACAAGCTGCTCTGGCGCCCGCTGCGCCGCCGCGGCACCGGCCTCATCGCGATGATGATCGTGACCATCGGCCTCGCGCTGTTCCTGCGCTCGCTGTTCCAGTACCAGTTCGGCGCCGGCAGCCGGTCGTTCCCGGCCTACACGACGCAGCAGGGCATCGACCTCGGCCCGGTGCTGCTCACCCCCCGCGGCCTGTTCAGCATCGGCATCTCGATCGTCGTGCTGCTGCTCGTCGCCTTCGCGCTGCTGCGCACGCGCATCGGCAAGGCCACCCGCGCGGTCGCCGACAACCCGGCGCTCGCCGCGTCGTCCGGCATCGACGTCGAGCGGGTCATCTCGACCGTCTGGATCGGCGGCGCCGCGCTCGCCGGCCTGGCCGGCATCCTGCTCGGCCTCGCCCAGCAGGTGAACTTCCAGCTCGGCTTCCAGGTCCTGCTGCTCACCTTCGCCGCCGTCACCCTCGGCGGCCTCGGCACCGCGTTCGGCGCCCTCATCGGGTCGCTGGTCGTCGGGATCTTCCTCCAGGTCTCGACCCTGGTGATCCCGAGCGAGCTCAAGAACGCCGGCGCGCTGGCCATCCTCATCGTGATCCTGCTCGTGCGTCCCCAGGGCATCCTGGGCCGCGCGGAGCGGGTCGGCTGACCGGGAGCAGGACATGGACTGGGCTCTCATCCTCACCAACGCCCTCCGGGCGGCGGTCGGCCTCGAGGCCGTGATCTTCGCCCTCGCGGCGATCGGCCTCAACGTGCACTTCGGCTACACCGGCCTGCTCAACTTCGGCCAGTCGGCCTTCCTCGCGATGTCCGGCTACGGCCTGGCGATCACGGTGGCCTACTTCGACCTGCCGACGCTCGTCGGCGTCGCGGTCGGCCTCGCCGGTGCGGTCGTCCTCGCGCTGCTGCTCGGCGTCCCGACGCTGCGGCTGCGCGCCGACTACCTGGCGATCGTCACGATCGCGGCAGCGGAGATCGTCCGGCTGCTGTTCCGGTCGGTGTCGCTGTCGGAGTACACCGGCGGCTCGGACGGCCTCGGCCGCTTCGCCGACGGCTTCTACTCGGTCAACCCCTACAGCGCCGGCCGCTACGGCATCGGCCCGGTCGACTTCAACGAGCGCGTCTTCTGGGCGATCACGGTCGGCTGGATCCTCGTCGTCGTCTCCTGCCTGCTCGTCTGGCTGCTCATGCGCAGCCCGTGGGGCCGCGTCCTCAAGGCCATCCGCGAGGACGAGGACGCCGTGCGCAGCCTCGGCAAGAACGTCTACGCCTACAAGATGCAGAGCCTGGTGCTCGGCGGCGTGCTGGGCTGCCTGGGCGGCTTCGTCTACGCCTGGGGCAACGCGGCCGTCCAGCCGGACTTCTTCGGCACCGAGACGACCTTCTTCTGCTACGCCATCGTCATCCTCGGCGGTGCGGCCCGCGTGCTCGGGCCGGTCGTCGGCGCGATGATCTTCTGGGCGCTGCTGTCCTTCGCCGACAACGCCCTCGCGCAGGCGCAGGCCGCCGGCTACATCTCGCCGTCGATCCTGTCGACCTTCGAGCGCGGCTCGGTCCGCATCATGCTCGTGGGCCTCGGCATCATGGCGCTGATGATCTTCCGGCCGCAGGGGCTGTTCGGCGACCGCAAGGAGCTGGCCCTCGATGCCCGCTGACCCGACGACCGCCCCTTCCGGAGGAGTCCCTGTGACCGCCCCCGCTCAGCGGACCGAGCGCAAGCAGGTCGCGCTCGCCGCCCTCGCCGGCGTCGAGGCGGTGCCCGGCGCCAAGAAGCCCGACCCGATCCTCGTCGCCGACGGCGTCGTCCGGCGCTTCGGCGGCCTCACCGCCGTCGACGTCGGCCACGTCGAGATCCAGCGCGGCTCGATCACCGCGCTCATCGGCCCGAACGGCGCCGGCAAGAGCACCTTCTTCAACCTGCTCACCGGCTTCGACAAGCCCGACGAGGGCAGCTGGAGCTTCAACGGCCAGTCGCTCGCCGGCGTCCCGTCGCACAAGGTGGCGCGCCGCGGCATGGTCCGCACCTTTCAGCTCACCAAGGCGCTGGGCCGCCTGACGGTGCTGCAGAACATGCTGCTCGGCGCCACCGGCCAGAAGGGCGAGCGCTTCTTCAACGCGATCGTCCCGGGCCTGTGGAGCAAGCAGGAGAAGGCCAACACCGAGCGCGCCATGGAGCTGCTGCAGCGCTTCAAGCTCGACAAGAAGAAGGACGACTTCGCCGGCGGCCTGTCCGGCGGTCAGCGCAAGCTGCTCGAGATGGCGCGCGCGCTCATGGTCGGGCCCGAGATGGTGATGCTCGACGAGCCGATGGCCGGCGTGAACCCGGCGCTGACCCAGAGCCTGCTCGGGCACGTCAAGGACCTGCGCGAGGACGGGATGACGGTCCTGTTCGTCGAGCACGACATGGACATGGTCCGCGACATCAGCGACTGGGTCATGGTCATGGCGCAGGGCCGGCTCATCGCCGAGGGCCCGCCGGACGAGATCATGGCCAACCCGGCCGTCATCGACGCGTACCTGGGCGGGCACCACGACGCCCCGCTGACGCTCGAGGAGGAGCAGGAGCAGATCGCCGCCGCCGAGGCCGAGCTGCACGGTGAGCAGGAGGGGTCCCGATGACCGGGCCGGTGGAGGGTCAGACGAGCAGGTCCGCGGGTGAGGAGCAGAACGCCGCCCTGCAGGCCGTGGAGGCCGACGGCGACGAGCCGGGCGCGGAGACGCGCTCGGGCAGCGAGATCAGCGACCGCACGGAGCACCTGTCCCGCGCTGAGGGCGCGCTCCTGCGGGCCGACGACGTCATCGCGGGGTACATCCCGGGCGTCAACATCCTCAACGGCGCCGACCTGTACGTGCAGGAGGGCGAGCTCGTCGGCATCATCGGCCCCAACGGCGCCGGCAAGTCGACGCTGCTCAAGGCGATGTTCGGCCTGGTGAAGATCCGCTCGGGCGCGGTCACGCTCCGCGGCGAGGAGATCACCAACCTCAAGGCCGACAAGCTGGTGCGCAAGGGCGTCGGCTTCGTGCCCCAGACCGAGAACGTCTTCCCCTCGCTCACCATCGAGGAGAACCTCGAGATGGGCCTGTACCAGGCCCCCAAGCGGTTCGCCGAGCGGTTCGACTTCGTCACCGGCCTGTTCCCGGCCCTCGGCGAGCGCCGCAAGCAGCGCGCCGGCTCGCTGTCCGGCGGTGAGCGCCAGATGGTCGCCATGGGCCGCGCGCTCATGATGGAGCCGTCGGTGCTGCTGCTGGACGAGCCGTCCGCGGGCCTGTCCCCCGCCCTGCAGGACGAGGTGTTCATCCGCGTCCGGCAGATCAACCGCGCGGGCGTCTCGGTCGTCATGGTCGAGCAGAACGCCCGCCGCTGCCTGCAGATCTGCGACCGCGGCTACGTGCTCGACCAGGGCCGCAACGCCTACACCGCGAGCGGCAAGGACCTCATCAACGACCCGAAGGTCATCGAGCTGTACCTCGGGACGCTGGCGACCAAGAAGTAGGCAGGACACTCCGCCGGAGCCCGGGTCCCGCGGGGACCCGGGCTCCGGCGCGTCCGGGGCAGTTGGACCAGGGGGTGCTTCCGGCCCCGACGTCCCCCGTGTCCGGTCGGTCGCCGAGACCTCGTCCTCGACCCCTTGCACGCCCGGCTCGTGAGGTGGAGGGTCCGCCGGGGAGCGCGACGACCCGGGGGTAGCGATGACGACCGTGACGACGCCGCAGGGCGACGACCTCAAGGCCCGCCACCGGAGGATGTGGGCCGGCGGGGACTACCCCCGGATGGTCGAGACCTTCCTGCTGCCGGTGGGCAGCCGGCTGGTCGAGGCCGCCGGCATCACGGCCGGCGTCCGCGTGCTCGACGTGGCCGCGGGCACCGGCAACGCGTCCATCCCGGCAGCGCAGCGGGGCGCCCGGGTCACGGCCAGCGACCTCACCCCGCAGCTGCTGCACGCGGGGGCGCAGCGCCCCGAGGCCGCCGGGCTCGACCTGGAGTGGGTCGAGGCCGACGCGGAGCACCTCCCGTTCGACGACGCATCGTTCGACGTCGTCATGTCAGCGATCGGCGTCATGTTCGCGCCGCACCACCAGGTGGCCGCTGACGAGCTCGTCCGGGTGTGCCGGTCAGGCGGCACCCTGGCCCTGCTCAGCTGGACCCCGGAAGGGATGATCGGCGACCTGTTCCGCACGATGGCCCCTTTCGCGGCACCGCCGCCGCCCGGTGCGCAGCCGCCCCCGCTGTGGGGCAGCGAGCAGCACCTCGCCGAGCTGTTCGGCGACCGGGTCGAGTTCCACCGCCTGGAGCGCGACCACCTGGAGATCACGGCGTTCGCGGACGCTCAGGACTACGGCGAGCACTTCTCGTCGTACTACGGGCCGACCATCGCCGCGCGGGCCAACGCCGTGGCGAACGGGCGTGAGGGCGAGTTCGACGAGGCACTGCGCGCGTTCTGCCGGACGTGGGACGTCGGCACGCCCGGGCAGGCCCGCTTCGAGAAGGAGTACCTGGTCGCCGTCGGGACGAAGCGCTGAACGACGGCGTCGCGACCACGCGCTGCCGCCCAGGGCCGTTCGGGCAGCTCGCCCGGAGGCTCGACGGGCTCAGGGCGACACCCTCCGGGCCGGTGAGCGCCGGCACAGCGGTCGAGTGAGGGCCCCGCCGTCCGGCGCCTTCGCCGCCCCAGGAACGCCGGAGGGCCCGGCCGCCAGTGGCGACCGGGCCCTCCGTGGTGCGTGTGAGGTGGTGCAGTCCTACAGCGTGCCGCTCTTGTAGACCTGGGCGACGGCCGGGACCTTGTTCTGCGCGTCGTAGGTGTAGATGCCGACGCTGGCCTCGGTGGGGTCACCGTTCTCGTCGAACTCGACGGGGCCGGAGACACCGTCGTAGTCGATGTCCTCGCCGGCCTCGAGGAGCTCCTTGCACTCCGCGAAGGCGGTGCACTTCGTGCCGCCCTTGGAGACGTCCTCCAGGTTGGCAGCGATGTCGGTGCCCGCGTCGCTCTCGGCCGCGATGGCGGCGAGCGCGGACAGGATGGCGGCGTCGTAGGACTCAGCGGCGTAGCTGAAGACCGTCAGGCTCGGGTCGATCGCCAGCAGGCGGTCGCGGAAGTCGCTCGCGGTCTCCGCGCCCGGGACGGTGCCCTGGACGCCCTCGAGCGTGCCGGCCGGGAGCTCCTCGAGGGAGGCCTGGCCGACGTTGCCGTCGACGAGGTAGAGCTTCTTGCCCTGCTGCGGGCCGATGCCCTGCTTGACGAGCTCCTGGACGATCTTGCCGGACTCCTCGAAGCCGATCAGCACGATCGCGTCGGGGTCGGCGGCCGCGACCTGGCCGACCTCGGCCGAGTACTCGGCGGCCTTCGGGTCGTAGATGACCTTCTCGACGACCTCGCCGTTCGAGCCGGTGACGGCGCGCTCCACGTTGTCGGCCAGGCCCGTGCCGTAGGCGTCCTGGAGGGCCAGGATGCCGACGGTCGCGTTGCCGTCCTCGATGACCAGGTCACCGAGGATGCGGCCCTGCAGGACGTCCGACGGGGCGGTGCGCCAGTACAGGCCGCGGTCCGGGTAGTCGGTGAAGTCCGGCGAGGTGTTGGCCGGGGAGAACTGGACGACGCCCGCACCCGTGATCTTGTCGATGACGGTCTTCGAGACGCCGGAGGACGCGGCGCCGATGATGACGTCGACGTTCTCGGACAGCAGGCGGTCGACCGACTGCGAGGCGATGTTGGTGGAGGTGTCGCCGGAGTCGGCGTCGATGACGGTGACGTCCTGGCCCAGGACGCCGCCGGCCTCGTTGATCTCCTGGACGGCCAGCGCGACACCGGCGATCTCGGGCGGGCCGAGGGAGGCCAGCGAGCCGGTCTGGGGCAGCAGCGTGCCGAGCTTGAGGGCGCCGTCGGCCTCGACCTGCTGGCCCGCGTCAGCGCTCGCGCTGGGGGCAGCCGTCGTGCCGTCGGTGGCGTTGTCGTCGCTACCGCCGCAGGCGGCGAGCGCGAGGCCCGTCGCTGCGACGACGGCGACGGTGCGCCAGGTACGTACGGGGGACTTCATCCACCGTCTCCTTGGGTATGAGGCACCGCTGGGCGGTGCGGATCACGATGTGCGGAACCTAACTGCACGTCTGGGCTCGCGCGACGGTCCTCGCCGGTCTGGGACTGTGTCGTTGCAGGGTCGTGACCTGGGCCGACGCACCCTCTGACCCGGTTGGCCCGGGACGTTCCGCCACCGGGCGGAAGGACTTCCGCCGACGACGTCGACGCCGGTCAGCCGGGGGTGCGGACGCCGTCGAGCAGGTCCTGCGCGACCTCGCGCATCGAGCGCCGCTCGTCCATGGAGGTGCGCTGGACCCAGCGGAACGCCTCCGGCTCGCTCATCCCGTGCTCGGCCTGCAGCAGGCCCTTGGCGCGCTCGATCGTCTTGCGCGCCTCGAGCCGCCCGGACAGGTCGGCGACCTCCTGCTCGAGGGCCACCACCTCGGCGAAGCGGGACACCGCCATCTCGACGGTGGGCAGCAGGTCCTTCTTCTGGAACGGCTTGACGAGGTAGGCCATCGCCCCCGCCTCCCGGGCCCGCTCGACGAGGTCGCGCTGGCTGAAGGCCGTGAGGATGACCACCGGGGCGATGCGCGCGCGGACGATCTGCTCGGCCGCCGACAGCCCGTCGAGCACCGGCATCTTGACGTCCAGCACGACGAGGTCGGGACGCAGCTGGTGGGCGAGGTCGACCGCCGTCTGGCCGTCGCCGGCCTCGCCGCAGACCTCGTAGCCCTCCTCGCGGAGCATCTCCACGAGGTCGAGCCGGATGAGCGACTCGTCCTCGGCGACGAGGACGCGCAGCGGAGCGGGCGCGGTCATGTCGATCACGCTACCGGCGGGAAGGGCTCAGTACTTCGGGCCGACGTGCTCGTCGAGGGCGGCCACCGCCTCCCGCCGGCTGACGGCGATCCGGTACCGGGAGGTCGGGCGCCAGGCGATGCCGAGCAGGTCGAGCGCGTCGGTGCAGATCCGCCTGATGTCGTCGCTCTTGTTGCTGAACTCGTAGCGCGGATACCGGTAGCGCGTGACGAAGCCGTCAGGGCCCCGGTGCACCGCGACGTTGTGGCCTCGCCACCCGTCGCTGTGGAACAGCCCGCGCAGCAGCGGGCCGGGCTCCTGCGCGACGACGGCGGCCTGCCAGGGGTCCAGCTCGATGAGCCTCTGGTGCTTGCGGCCGGGCCCGTGCTGCGGGAACAGGCACGGCCAGTGCTTCCAGTAGGTCTTCACCTCCTGGCACCCCCGCTTCGGAACGCGGCAGGGCGACCGGCCGCTGACATCGCGTGCGGCGCTCGCAGCCGCCTCCAGGAGGCCTGGCCATGCATCGTCGCAGTAGATGCCGAGCGTCCAGACCCCGCGCCGGCCCTCGTGCAGCCAGCCGTCACCGAGGTAGAGGCCGAGGAGGTAGGCGTAGGCGCTCGGGCGCGGCGGTCCCGTGCCCGCGCAGCGGAAGCACCTCGGCTTCGCGCTCCCCACGAGCTCTGGGGCGTCCGCGTGCAGCCACGCGTAGACGGTGCTCCAGGAGC
>DATMKB010000359.1:0-5785 GCA_035553635.1 Mycobacteriales bacterium | reverse complement strand
GCCGGGCTGCCCGGCGCCCGGCTGCTGGGGAGCGCCCCACTGCGGCGGCGGGCCGGACTGCCCCGGCTGCGAGGCGTCGCCGGGAGGGCCGTACGGGTCGGGAGGAGTGGTCACGCGGAGGTCCTGTCCTGCTTCCGCGGCCGCCGGGCGCGGCCGTCGCCGCCGTGCAGTCTGCCCCCTGTGCGGCGGCTCGTCCGGTGGCCGTGCACAGGCCGGGCGTCGGTAGGCTCCGCCGCGCCGCTCCCGGTCCCGCCCTCAGCCGCCTGCTGCCCCGACGGAGGACGCCCTGCCCGCCCGCCTCGTCGTGCTCGCCTCGGGGGAGGGGCGCACCCTGCAGGCGCTGCTCGACGCCGCCGCCGACCCCGCCTGGGGCGCCGACGTCGTCGCCGTCGGCACCGACCGCGACGGCGTTCGCGCGCTCGAGCGGGGGCTGGCCGCCGGCGTCGAGGTCTTCACCGTGCGCCCCGGCGACCACCTCGACCGCCCGGCGTGGGACCTTGCCCTGGCCACCGAGATCGCGCGCCACGAGCCCGACCTCGTCGTCTGCGCGGGCTTCATGCGCATCCTCGGCCGCCCGGTGCTCGAGGCGTTCCCGCACCGCGTCGTCAACACGCACCCGGCGCTGCTGCCGTCGTTCCCGGGTGCGCACGCCGTCCGCGACGCCCTGGCCTACGGCGTGAAGGTCACCGGCGTCACGGTGCACCTGGTCGACGAGGGCGTCGACACCGGGCCGGTCGTGGCGCAGGCCGCCGTGCCCGTCGAGCCGGGCGACGACGAGGCCTCGCTCCACGCGCGCATCCAGGCGGTCGAGCAGCCGCTGTACGTCGAGGCCGTGGGCCGGCTCGCCCGCGGCGGGTGGACCGTCGAGGGAAGGACCGTCGTCCTGTGAGCACGATCGCCGTCACGCGGGCGCTGGTGAGCGTCTACGACAAGACCGGTCTGGAGGAGCTCGGCCGCGGCCTGGCCGAGGCCGGCGTCGAGGTGGTCTCCACCGGCTCCACGGCGGCCCGGCTGCGCGAGGCGGGCGTGGCCGTCACGCCGGTCGACGCCGTCACCGGCTTCCCCGAGTGCCTGGACGGGCGGGTCAAGACGCTGCACCCGCACGTGCACGCCGGCATCCTCGCCGACCGCCGCCTCGACTCCCACGTGCAGCAGCTCGACGAGCTCGGCATCGCGCCGTTCGACCTCGTCGTCGTGAACCTCTACCCCTTCGAGGCGACGGTCGCGAGCGGCGCGACGCCGGACGAGTGCGTCGAGCAGATCGACATCGGCGGCCCGACGATGGTGCGCGCGGCGGCCAAGAACCACCCGTCGGTGGCGGTCGTCGTCAGCCCGTCCCGCTACGACGAGGTGCTGCAGGCGGTCCGCGCCGGCGGCACGACGCTGGAGCAGCGGCAGGCCCTGGCGCTCGAGGCGTTCCGGCACACGGCGTCCTATGACCTCGCCGTCGCGTCCTGGCTCGGGTCGCAGGTCGGCGGGGAGCAGTTCCCGACCTGGGTCGGGGCGAGCTGGGAGCGCCTCGGCGTCCTGCGCTACGGCGAGAACCCGCACCAGGGCGCCGCCCTGTACGGCTCCGGGTCCGGCGGCCTCGCCGGCGCCCGGCAGCTGCACGGCAAGGAGATGTCCTACAACAACTACGTCGACGGCGACGCCGCCTGGCGGGCCGCGCACGACCACGGCGACCGGCCCACGGTCGCGATCATCAAGCACGCGAACCCGTGCGGCATCGCGGTCGGCGCGGACGTCGCCGAGGCGCACCGGCGGGCGCACGCCTGCGACCCCGTGTCGGCGTTCGGCGGCGTCATCGCCACGAACCGGCCGGTGTCGCTGGCGATGGCCGAGCAGGTCGCGGAGGTCTTCACCGAGGTCGTCCTCGCCCCGGGCTTCGAGGACGGCGCCGCCGAGCTGCTCGCGAAGAAGCCGTCGATCCGGCTGCTGGTGGTCGACGACCGCCCGTCGGCGGTCGAGCTGCGCCCGGTGTCCGGCGGGCTCCTCGTGCAGGAGCGCGACCTGCTCGACGCCCCGGGCGACGACCCGTCGTCGTGGACCCTCGCCGTCGGCGACCCGCTCGACGACGCCGGCCTCGAGGACCTCGCCTTCGCCTGGCGCGCCGTGCGCGCGGTGAAGTCGAACGCGATCCTGCTCGCCTCCGGCGGCGCCACCGTCGGTGTCGGCATGGGGCAGGTCAACCGCGTCGACTCCGCCCGTCTCGCGGTCGCCCGCGCCGGCGACCGCGCCGCCGGCTCGGTGGCCGCCTCCGACGCGTTCTTCCCGTTCCCGGACGGCCTGCAGGTGCTGCTCGACGCCGGCGTGCGCGCCGTCGTGCAGCCCGGTGGCTCGGTGCGCGACGAGGAGGTCTTCGCGGCCGCCCGCGCCGCCGGCGTCACGCTCTACACGACCGGGACGCGCCACTTCGCGCACTGAGCGCTGGGGCGCGCCGCCTCAGCCGAGCAGCCCCGCGACCGCCCGCAGGACCGACCGCATGCCCGCGGCCAGCTCCTCGGCGCGCCCGGCCACCAGCTCCTCCTCGCGCTCGGGGTGCGTGTCGACCGCGCGCCGCAGGAACGTGGGGCCGGGCCCGTGCGCGAACCGCTGCACCACCCGCGTGCCGCCGTCGACGGGCTCGAGGGCGCAGACCCACGACGCCGACGGCGACGCCGGGTCTCCGACGTCGTAGCCGAACCGGCGGCCGGGGTCCCAGGCGGTGACCGTGCACGGCACCGTCCACTCCCGGTCGCCGCGCGCGTTGGTGCCCCAGAACACCGCCCCGACGCCCCGCTCGGGCCCGTGCCAGGCGTTCCGCGCGTTCTCCGGGCCCAGGCCGCCCAGCCGCTCGACGTCGGTGAGCACCGCCCACACGGCGTCGGGCGTCCCGGGCAGGACCTCCTCGACCTCCACCACCATCTCGTCCAGGCGCACGGGCGCAGCCTGCCGCGCCGGCGTCAGCCGCGCCAGGTCACGACGGTCAGCTCGCGCCCGCCGGAGAGGTGCACGGCCCGGTCCGTAGCGGGGAACGGCACCGGCCACTGCGCGCCGCTGCGGTGGTGGGCCAGCCGGCGCAGCGCGCGCGGGTCCACGACCGCGAGCCCGAGGCCGGAGGTCAGCACTCCGCGTCCGGCGGCGTCCAGGTCCAGCCGCGCGGTGCCGCAGCGGTCCGGGTCGTCGAGCGCCCGGTGGAGCCAGTCGGCCGGGTCCTCGGCCACCACCTGCAGGTCGTCGTCGAGGCGGGCCAGCCGGAGGTCCGCGTACGGCGACCGCAGCCTGCGCAGCACCCGGTCGGGCGCGAGGTCGCGCAGGGCCGCGTGGGCCAGGCCCTCCGACCACTGCAGCGACGCGCGGCCGAGCACGGCCAGCACGCCGTCCGGCGTGCGGCAGGCCGCCACGGCGTGCGGCGCCTCCCGCCGGCCGACCGGTCGCCACGGGCCCGGCTCGAGCTCGAGCACCTGGCCGCTGCCCTGCGCCCACACCCGGACGGTGCCGCCCGGCCCCGGCAGGACGAGGTACGGCGGGACCGCGTCCAGCCGGCGCACGACGCGCCCCGACGCGACGTCGACGACCTTCGACGCCGGCCGCCCCCACCGGCCGACCAGGACCGTGCGGTCGTCGAGCGGCTCGAGGACGTGCTCGTGCTCGTCGCGACCGGTGCCCAGCCCGGCGCCGCGGGTCCACCGCACGGCGGGCGGGTCCACCGCGACCGCCGTCAGGCCGCGGGTGGTGAGCAGCAGTCCGCGACCGTCGGCGCCCAGCCGGCCGTCCGCCACGACCGGCAGCCCGCGACCCGTGCGCACCTCGCCGGTGTCGGCGTCGACGACGATCCACGGCCCCGTCGCGGCCTGGCCGTCGAGGAGCACGACGACGTGCGGCCCGCCCTCCTGGCACACCAGCCGGCTGGTGTCGTCGAGCGCCCGGGGCGACGACGGCAGCGGCAGCCGGCGGACGGTCAGCTCCACGACCGGGTCCCTGCCTCCCGCACGCCGCTAGCCTGCCGCACGTGACCGCTCGCCTGCTGCCCGGAGCCCCCGTCGCCGAGGCGGTGTTCGCCGACCTCGCGCCGCGCATCGCCCGCCTCAGGGAGGCCGGGCGCACGCCCGGCCTCGGCACGGTGCTCGTCGGCGACGACTCCGCCAGCGCCGGCTACGT
Organism: Mycobacteriales bacterium; assembly: GCA_035553635.1. GTDB lineage: Bacteria > Actinomycetota > Actinomycetes > Mycobacteriales > SCTD01 > DATLGD01. The sequence continues at coordinate 1,645 of DATMKB010000359.1, read as the reverse complement.
CGGCATGAAGATGGCCAAGGCGGAGGAGCTCGGCTTCACGAGCCCGCACGAGCGGCTGCCGCAGGACGCCACCACGGCCGACGTCGTGGCTGCGATCCGCCGGCTCAACGACGACCCGTCGTGCGACGCGATGCTCGTGCAGCACCCCACGCCGCCGCAGGTCGACTTCGAGGCCGCGCTGCTCGAGATGGACCCCGACAAGGACGTCGACGGCCTGCACCCGGTGAACATGGGCCGGCTGGCGCTGTCCATGCCGGGGCCGGTGCCCTGCACGCCCGCCGGCATCGAGGCGCTGCTCGCCTTCCACGAGATCCCCGTCGCCGGCCGCGAGGTGTGCGTCCTCGGTCGCGGCACGACGCTCGGCCGCCCGCTCGCGCTGCTGCTGACGCAGAAGCGCCCGACCGCCAACGCCGCCGTCACCGTCGTGCACACCGGCGTGCCGGACTGGGCCGACTACACGCGCCGCGCGGAGATCGTCATCGCGGCCGCGGGCGTGCCCGGGATCCTGCAGCCCGAGCACATCAGCGAGGGCGCGGTGGTCGTCGGCGGCGGCGTGCGCTACGAGGGCCGCAAGCTGCTGCCCGACGTCGACGAGGCCTGCAACGACAAGGCGGGCGCCATCACGCCGCGCGTCGGCGGCGTCGGCCCGACCACCGTGGCGATGCTCTTCAAGAACTGCGTCGAGGCGGCCGAGCGCCGCGCCGGGATCGTGCCCTAGCCGGCCTGCAGCTCCACCTCGGCGCTCACCGGCAGCGGTCGCACGACGCCGGCCGACAGCACCTCGTTCGCCAGGCGCGCCCGGCGGTTGACGCCCTCGTCGATGCCGAACTTCGCGTAGAGCCGCAGCAGGTGCTGCTTGACGGCCGCCTCGGTGACGAACAGCTCGTCGGCGATCTCCTTGGCGGTGGCCGGCGCGACGAAGGCGTCCTGCAGCAGCGCCGGGCGGCACAGCGCCATCAGCACCTCGAGCTCGCGCCGCGTCAGCTCGGGCGCGGCGGTGCGGCGCATCTCGCTGGTGTCGGCGTCGTCGCCCTCGAGGCACAGGCCGCCGGCGCGGGTGCGCGCCGCGCCGAAGGTGACGACGTCGCCCTGCTGCAGCACGCGCCGGCCGACGGGCCGCCCGTTGACGCGGGTGCCGTTGGCCGACAGGCCGAGGTCGGAGACGTAGAAGTGGCTGCCGCGCCGGACGATCTCGGCGTGCAGGCGGCTCACGGTCGGGTCGGAGAGGGCGACGTCGACGCCCTCGCCGCGGCCCACGGTGGTGACGTCGTCCCGCAGCGGGAAGCACTCGCCGGTCTCCTCCAGGCGGAGGTGAGGCGTGTCCACGGGGCGTCGTCCTCCAGGGAGTGCGGGGGCGGGACGCCGTGCCGGCGCCTGCTCTGCGACTACCCGACCGCCGTCCGCGCTACACGCGGGGCGGGTGCGCGTCACCCTCGCGCACGTAGGGTCGCCGCGTGCCGCGCCGCGCCTCCCAGCTCCCGCTGGTCCTCGTCCTCGCCGTCGTGGCGGCGGGCCTGCTGCTCGCGGCGGCGAGCCGCTGGCGGCTGGGCAGCGCCGTGGTCGGCGGAGGGGTGCTGCTGGCGGGTGCGCTGCGGCTCGCGCTGCCCGCCCGGCGGGCCGGCCTGCTGGCCGTCCGCTCGCGCCG
>DATMKB010000358.1:0-2653 GCA_035553635.1 Mycobacteriales bacterium | reverse complement strand
CGCGACGTCGACCTCGCAGGTGCGCTCGACCGTCTGCGTGGTCATGTGGCCCGAGTCGTCGAGGACCGGGACGGTCTCCTTGTAGGTGCCGCTGCCGGTGATGTGCACCGGGTCCGACAGCGGCCGGTCGGGCGCGAGGTGCTCGACGAAGTCGGCCGTGCCGCCGTCGAACCGGAAGACCTCCTCGACGAGCTCGCCGGAGCGGCGGTCGAGCACGGCGAGCGCGAGGCCCGGGACGAGGAAGGCGGTCTGCCGCAGCCGCGCGTGCAGCTTCTCGACGTCGACCTCCGACCCCTTGCTGAACAGCGGGAGGTCGGGCCACCAGCGGATCGTCGTGCCGGTCGAGCTCTTCGGCGCCTTGCCGGCGACCGACAGGCCCGGCCGGGCGGTGAAGCGGGCGTCCGGGCCGTCGGCGGCGAAGGTGCCGGGCACGCCGCGCTGGAACGACATCGTGTGGACGCGGCCGCCGCGCCGCACCGTGACGTCGAGGCGCGCGGACAGGGCGTTCACCACCGACGCGCCGACGCCGTGCAGGCCGCCGGAGGTCTTGTAGCCGCCGCCGCCGAACTTGCCGCCCGCGTGCAGCTTGGTGAGCACCAGCTCGACGCCGGTGAGCCCCGACCGCGGCTCGACGTCGACGGGGATGCCGCGGCCGTCGTCGGAGACCTCGACCGAGCCGTCCGGGTGCAGGACGACCTCGATGCGCTCGCAGTGGCCGGCCAGCGCCTCGTCGACGGCGTTGTCGACGATCTCGTAGGCCAGGTGCGTCAGGCCCTTGGAGTCGGTGGAGCCGATGTACATGCCGGGCCGCTTGCGCACGGCCTCGAGGCCCTCGAGGACCGACAGGCTCGTGGCCGTGTAGTCGGCGCCGGGCTGGGCCGGGGGTGTGGTGCGGGTGGCCGGGCGGGTCACCGGGTCCTGCCTCTCGGGTGGTGCGTGCACGGGGGCGTTCGAGCCGTCCCACGCTGTCACGCCCGCGCGCGCCGGCGGGGCAGCGACACGGGCCCTCCTATGGTGCACCGCATGGCGGCCGGGCGGAGGGACCTCCGCACGCTCCCCAAGGCCCACCTGCACCTGCACCTCACCGGCGGCATGCGCCCGCAGACGCTCGTGGACCTGGCGAGGAAGCACGGCGTCCGGCTGCCGGCGGAGCTGCTCGACCCGGCCGGCACCCGGGTCGACGTCAGCGCCCGGCGGGGGTGGACCCGGTTCCAGCGGCTCTACGACGCCGCGCGCGACGTCCTGCGCACGCCCGACGACGTCCGCCGGCTGGTGCGCGAGATCGCCGAGGACGAGGCGGCGGCCGGGTCGGGGTGGGTGGAGCTGCAGGTCGACCCGTCGAGCTACGCGCTGCGGATGGGCGGCCTGCCGGCCACGGTCGAGCTGCTCCTCGACGCCCTGGCTCAGGCGCAGGCGGCCACCGGCGTCGGGACGGCCCTCGTGCTCGCCGCCAACCGGACGCGCCACCCGTTCGAGGCCGAGACCCTCGCCCGGCTGGCGAAGCGGTACGCGGGGCAGGGCGTCGTCGGGTTCGGCCTGTCCAACGACGAGACCAAGGGCCCGCCGGAGGACTTCGCCAAGGCGTTCCGGATCGCCCGCGACGCGGGCCTGGTCGCGGTGCCGCACGCCGGTGAGCTGCGCGGCACCCGCAGCGTGCTCGGCGCCGTCGAGGTGCTGGGCGCGGCGCGGCTCGGGCACGGCGTCCGGTCGGTCGAGGACCCGGCCACGGTGGCGCTGCTCGCCGCGCGGGGCGTGGTGCTCGAGGTGTGCCCGGCCTCGAACGTCGCGCTCGGCGTGGCGGGCGCGGTCGAGGAGGTGCCGGTGCGGGCGCTGCGGGCGGCCGGGGTGCCGGTGGCCCTGGGCGCCGACGACCCGCTGCTGTTCCGGTCCGGGCTGCTCGCCCAGTACGAGGCGGTGCGCGACAGCGCCGGGCTGACCGACGACGACCTCGCCGACCTCGCCCGGTGCGCCGTGCGGGGGAGCACGGCCCCGCCGGAGGTCCGGGCGCGGCTCGAGGTGGGCATCGACGCCTGGCTCGCCGCCCCGCCCGGGGACGGCGGGGACGGCCCTCTGCGCTGAGGGGCTTCCCAACCGCCAGGCGCAGTGGCACCATGCACCTCAGCAGTCACAGGCACGGGACTCCGCACGCAGGACGAGGCCGCTGGGGAAGGCGCACCTCGACCACAGGAGGCACCGTGTCCGTCGGCCTGCCCGGCAGCAGCCCCGCCACCACCGGCGGCGTGCTGTTCGTCCACTCCTGCCCTCCGGCGCTGTGCCCCCACGTCGAGTGGGCCGTCGCCGCCGAGCTGGGCACCCGCGTGCGCCTGACCTGGACCGAGCAGCCCTGCTCTCCCGGCACGCTCCGGGCCGAGACGGGCTGGCGCGGCCGCCCCGGCACCGCCGGCCGGATCGCCGCCGCGCTGCGCGGCTGGACCGTGCTGCGCTTCGAGGTCACCGAGGAGCCCAGCCGCGGCCTCGACGGCGAGCGCTACGCCGCCACGCCCGACCTCGGCACCTGGCGCGGCACGATCGGCGCCACCGGCGACGTGCAGGTGGGGGAGGACCGGCTGCGCGAGCTGCTCGCGACGACGTCCGGCCCGCAGCTGGCGCAGGCGCTCGACCGCGTGCTCGGCAGCGCGTGGGACGCCGAGCT
>DATMKB010000357.1:0-2257 GCA_035553635.1 Mycobacteriales bacterium | reverse complement strand
GCCCGTAGCCGAGCACCGACCCGACGCCGACGCCGAGCAGCACCGCCGCCCCGCCGGCCCGGACAGCGCCCTCCAGCGCCAGCTGCGCGCCGTAGTGGCCGAAGCGGCCGGTGCCGGCGAGCACGCCGCGCGCGAGGTGGGCCGCGGCGAGCGCCCAGACCGCGACGCCGAGCGCTATCAGCGCGCCGGCGTCGCCGCCGAGCGCCCGGGGGACCAGCACCGGCGCGGCCAGCAGCAGCACGGCCGTGGCCGCGGCGGCGCCGGCGGCGGCCGCCACCGCGGTGCGCCGGACGAGCGGCCCGTGCGGCCGGTCCTCGGCGCGGCGGGCGGCCACCGCCCGGCCGACCTCCTGCTCGAGCGGCAGGAACAGCCCCGGGCCCACGGTGAAGACGAGCACCCACAGCACGCTCAGGACCGCGAAGCCCTCGACGCCCAGCCCGCGGCCGGCGACAGCGAGGAAGGCGTAGGCCGACAACCCGAGCACGACGACGCCCGCGCCGACCGGGAGCGTCCCCGGCGGCACGGCCGGGAGCAGGGCGATGCGGCGGGGCACGGGGACAGCCTGCCAGCGCCGCCCGCACCGGCCGGGGCGGCTGTGGACGCCGGACCGGGCGTTCACAGCTCGGCGCTTCCGGCCGTGGGAGGGGGGCCCGCGTGCCACAGTGCTCCCGGCGCGTCCGGCTGTGGCCGGATCGTCACCCGGGAGCGGCAGGACACGCGTGGCCGTCCCCGAACACAGCGCGCGACCGCGCGGCCCCCGCCGCGCGCCCGAACCCGAGAGGCCCCGATGTCCCGACCCCTGCTCCGCCGTGCGGCGGTGCTGGCGCTCTCCGCGCTCGTCCTGCCGCTGGTGCCGACGGCGTCGGCGTCCGCGCAGACGGCCGCGACCCCGTCCGTGCGCGACGTCCGCGAGTTCGCCTGCCCGCCCGGCCAGGTGCGCCGCCCCGGCGTGCAGCCCCGGTTCCGCGACACCGCCGGCAGCACCTTCGAGCTCGAGATCGACTGCCTCGCCGGCTACGAGGTCACCCTCGGCACCGGCGACGGCAGCACCTACTCGCCGGCCGGCACGGTCACCCGGGCCCAGATGGCGCAGTTCCTCGCCCGCGTCGCCTCGCGGGCCGGCCTGCCGCTCGACACGCGCGACGCCGGCTTCACCGACATCGGCTTCCTCCCGCCCGCGGCCCGCGACGCGATCAACGCGATCGCCAACCTCGACGTCGCCCGCGGTCGCACGACCACGAGCTACGCCCCGCTCGACCCGGTCCGCCGCGACCAGATGGCGCTGTTCCTCGACCGCCTGCAGAACCGCGTGCAGCCGGCCTTCACAGCCAGCCGCGACTACTTCCCGGACGACTCCGGCGGCGCCGAGGCGTCGATCAACCGGGTCGCCGAGGCCGGCATCGTGCAGGGCACGACCGGCGGCCGGTACGAGCCCGCGCGGGCGCTGACCCGCCAGCAGATGGCCGGCTTCCTCACCCGCTACCTCGACATCCAGGTGCAGGCCGGCAAGGTCCCGGCCCAGTACGTGCGCGACAACGAGGTCCTGCCGGTCGCGCCGCGCGAGACCCAGCGCGTGCTCCCCGGCGGCGGCGTCGACTACAGCGCCACCAGCCTGACCCCGGGCGTGCAGTACCGGGTCCTGCTCGTCGAGACGCGCACGCTGCGCCGCGCCACCACCTCCCCGACGGTGCTGTTCTTCGCCGACGGCAACGGTGACCGTGTCGCCGACACCGGCACGTACACCTCCCGCATCAGCGCGGTCAACGGCGGCGCAGTCAGCGCACCGGCCGCGGGCCAGCCCTCCACCGCGCTCGGCACGCCGGTCGACGGCCGCCTGACCTTCCGCGTCACCGGCGGCAACCCCGACGACGACGTCACCCCGCTCGTCTTCCCGAACAGCGGGCGCGCCCCCGGGCTCGAGCTGGCGCGCGACCTGCGCGCCGTCGAGGCCTTCGGCGCCGGCGGCCGCCTGCTCGTGTCCCCGGTCGACGCGCAGCCGGGCACCGCGGCCTGCGTCAACGGCTGCCTCGTCACGGCGGTCGACCGCACGACGTCGTCCGCCACGGTCGACACCGACGGCAACGGCCGCGGCGACGCCGTCTTCCGCTACGTCCAGGGCACCGACAGCTTCGGCGTCCGCAGCGGCAGCACCGTCACGCCGGTCCCGTTCACCGAGTTCGCCGCCCGCCTCACCCGCGGCGACACGCTGGCGGTGAACCCGTACAAGACCGGGCCGAGCGGCAGCTCGACCTTCACG
>DATMKB010000356.1:0-3270 GCA_035553635.1 Mycobacteriales bacterium | reverse complement strand
CGGCCAAGGCGACGAAGGCACCGACGAAGGCACCGGCCAAGGCACCGGCGAAGGCACCGGCCAAGGCACCGGCCAAGGCACAGGTCAAGGCACCGGCGGCGCCGGCGAAGCGCCCGACCGCTGCACCGGCGACGCCGCCCGCGAAGGGCTCCTCCCTGGGCGCCGGCCGCCGCCGCGCGGCTCCGCCCGAGGCCCCGCCCTCCGCAGGGTGACCTCGACCGTCTCCACCTCGGCGCCGTCGGACCGGCGCCCCCCGTCCGCGAGCGCGTCCGTGCGCGCCGCCCTGCGCACGCCCGAGGTCGCGGCCGGGCTGCTGGCGCTCGCCCTCGGCCTGCTGCACCTGTGGCTCGCCTACCCCTCCGGCACCGACCTCGCGGCACAGCAGGCGCGGGCGTCCTTCGCCGAGGACCACCCGTGGACGCCGGTCGACCTGAGCTGGTACGGCGGGGTCCACCAGTACGGCTACAGCCTGCTCTCGCCGTGGGTCATGGCGGCCCTCGGCGTGGGGCTCAGCGGCCTGCTGGCCGCGGTCGCCGCCGCCGTGCTGCTGGCGCGGCTGCTGCGGCGCACCGCCCGGCCGCTCGCGGGGGCGCTGGCCGGCGCGGTGTTCTCGGTGGCCGACGTCGTCTCCGGGCGCACCACCTTCGCCCTCGGCGCCGTGGCGGCGCTGGCGGCGCTCGTGCTGCTGCCGCGGCGGGGACCCGCCGCGGCGCTGTCCGGCATGCTCAGCCCCGTCGCGGCCGCCTTCCTCGGGTTGGCGGCGGCGGTGCTCGTGCTGCGCCGGCTGCCCGGCGGGTGGACCACCGGCCTGGCCGCGAGCATCCCGGTCGGGGTGCTCGCCGTGCTCTTCCCGAGCGGCGGCGTGCAGCCCTACGAGACGCGCAGCGCCTGGTACGCCGTCCTCGCCGGGCTCGTGCTGGCGGCGCTCACGCACTCGCCCTCCATCCGGCTGGGCGCCGTCCTCTACGCCCTCGCCGCGGCGGTGCTGCTGCTCGTGTCCGACCCGTTCGGCAGCAACATCCTGCGGCTCGGGCTCCTCGTCGCGGCGCCGCTGGTGCTGGCGACCGCCACCGAGCACGTCCGCGTCGTCGTGCCGGTGACGGCCGCGCTCGTGCTGTGGCAGGCCCAGCCGGCGCTGTCCGACCTCGCGTCGAGGGGCGCGCCGCCGTTCGACGACCTCAACGCCGCCCTCGTCGCGCTCGACGCCAAGCGCGTCGAGGTGGTGCCGCTGCGCGACCACGAGGAGGCGGCGCAGGTGGCGCCGGTCGTCCCGCTCGCGCGCGGCTGGTCGCGGCAGGAGGACACCGTCCGCAACCCGCTGTTCTACGAGGGCAACCTGTCGGCCGAGCGCTTCGAGCAGTGGCTGCTCGACGAGGGGGTCGACCACGTCGCGCTCGCGCCGTCGGCGCGCGTCGACGGCGGCGGCCGGGCCGAGCGCGCGCTGCTGCTCGTGGGCAGCGTCCCCGGCCTGCGGCTGCGCTACAGCGACGACCACTGGCTCGTGTGGCGCTTCGAGCCGGCGGAGGCGCTCGCCCCGCCGCCGGCGCGCGTGCTCGACACCGACCGCACGCGGGTCGTCCTGTTCAGCGAGGGCGCGGGCGACGTGCCGCTCAAGGTGCGGTGGTCGCGGTGGCTGACCGTGAGCGGGCCGGCGTGCATCGAGCGGGACGGCGAGACGACGCGCCTGCGGCTGCAGGGCCCGGGACGCGTCGTCGTCAGCAGCGCGCTGCGCACCGACGACCGGGGGCACTGCTGACCGTCCTGCTCGTCGACGCGGCCAACGTCGTCGGCAGCCGGCCCGACGGGTGGTGGCGCGACCGCGCCGGTGCCGCGGCGCGCCTCGTCGCGGCGCTGGAGGCACGCCCTCCGGCGGAGCACGTGGTGGTCGTGCTGGAGGGCGCCGCCCGCGACGGCGTGCCCGAGCGCAGCGGTCCGCTCGAGGTGGTGCACGCGCCCGCCGACGGCGACAGCGCCCTCGCCGAGCGGTGCGCCCCCGGCGTCCGCCTGGTGACCGCCGACCGCGGCCTGGCCGCCCGCGCCCGGGCCGCCGGCGCCGACGTCGTCGGCCCGCGGTGGCTGCTCGACCTGCTCGGCTGAGGCTGTGGTGGGGTGGCGCGTGCCCACGCTGCTGATCGCGAACAGGGGCGAGGTCGCGGTGCGCGTGCACCGCGCAGCGACCGAGCTCGGCTGGCGGACCGCCGCCGTCCACGCCGCCGACGACGCCGCCTCGCTGCACGTCGAGCTCGCCGACGAGGCGCACGCGCTGCCCGGCGGCGGCCCCGCCGCCTACCTCGACGTCGACGCCCTGCTGGCCGCGGCGGCCCGCGCCGGCGCGACGCACCTGCACCCCGGCTGGGGGTTCCTCAGCGAGAGCGCCGAGCTCGCCCGGCGTTGCGCCGCGGCGGGGGTGGTGCACGTCGGCCCGTCGCCGGAGCTGCTCGACCTCTTCGGCGACAAGACGGCCGCCCGCGCGCGTGCCGCCGACGCCGGTGTCGCGGTCCTCGAGGGCAGTGACGGGCCGGTCGACGCGGCGCAGGCCGAGGCCTTCGTCCGGGCGCACGGGCCGTCGGTGCTCAAGGCGGTGTCGGGCGGCGGCGGCCGCGGGATGCGCGTGGTGCGCACGGTGGAGGAGGTGGCGGCGGCCCACGCGTCGGCGGCCGCCGAGGCGCGCGCCGCCTCCGGGGACGGCGCCCTCTACGTCGAGCGGCTCCTCGAGGGCGCCCGGCACGTGGAGGTGCAGGTGCTCGGCGACGGCGGCGCCGTCGCGCACCTGTGGGACCGCGACTGCAGCGTCCAGCGCCGCGCGCAGAAGGTGGTCGAGCTGGCCCCCGCGCCGGGCCTCTCGCCCGGGCTGCGGGCGCGGGTCCTCGACGCCGGCCTGCGCGTGGTCGGCGGCCTCGGCCTCCGCGGGCTCGCCACCGTGGAGCTCCTGCTCGCGCCCGACGGCGAGCTGCGCTTCCTCGAGGTCAACCCGCGCCTGCAGGTCGAGCACACGGTCACCGAGGCGCTGACCGGCACCGACCTCGTCGTGGCGCAGCTGCGCCTCGCGGACGGCGCCGCCCTCGCCGAGCTGGACCTGCCGGCGACCGCCGACCCTGCCGCCCCGCCGCCGGCCGGCAGCGCGGTGCAGCTGCGGGTGGTCATGACCGGGGCGCCGGGGCGCCTCGCCGAGCTGGCGCTGCCCACCGGCCCGTGGGTGCGGGTCGACACCGGCGTGCGCGCGGGCGTGCGGCCGAGCGGCGCCTACGACCCGCTGCTCGCCAAGGTCGT
>DATMKB010000355.1:0-2216 GCA_035553635.1 Mycobacteriales bacterium | reverse complement strand
CGCCGGCCTCCTTGACCACCGAGCGCATCTTGGTGCCGAAGACGCCGTGCGACACGGCGCGGTCGAGCAGCGCGTCGAGGTCGGGCATCGGCTTCATGACCTGCGCGCCGTCGGCCTCGTCCGCGAGGCCCTTGTCGACCTTGAGGAACGGCACGACGCCCTTGTCCTGCCAGAGGAACTCGGCGGTGCCCTTGCCCTGGACCTCGCGGTCCATCGTCTGCTCGAACAGGATCGCGCCGAGGATCCGCTCGCCGGAGAACGCGCGGCTCGTGATGAGGCGGGTGCGCATCTCGTGGATGCGGTCGAACATCTCCGCCTCGCCGGAGTACTCAGACTCCTCGACGCCGTAGAGCTTCAGCGCCTTCGGCGTGCTGCCGCCGCTCTGGTCGAGGGCCGCGACGAAGCCCTTCCCCGTGCGCACCTTCTCGAGCATCTGCTGGTCCATGCACCCCTCCGCGCCGGCGGCCGCGACGCTGCGACCGCGCTCGGGGGCCATCCTGCCGGAGCGCGGGGGCGCGGTCAGCACCGGGACGGAGTGCGTCAGGCTCAAGACAGGCCGTCACGGTTCCGTTATCTTCGGGGAGCCGGTCCGCACGGACCGGCGCCGCGCTCCCTCCCGCCGAGTCCTGCCCCGGGGAGCGGGGCTGCCACGTCCTGCCGGGGCAGGAGCGGGGGACCCAGGTCTCCTCGGCCGGTCCGCCGGCCTCGGGGTGAAGGCGCGCTGCCCCGGCAGCCGCCCGGGCTCCCCGGCCCGAACCCGACAGCTCACCCCGCAGGCGCGAGGGAAGGACCCCCGTCACCGTGCTGCGCCCCCGCCGGACCGCCCGCCACGCCAAGCCCTCCGAGCTCTCGTCGAAGGTGGCGCCCGTCGTCGCCGTCGGCGGGCTGACCGCCGGGCTCGTCGCCGTCGACGGGGCGGTGCTCGCCGGCACCGCCGCGGCCGACGCCGCCCCGTCCGTCGAGAACTTCGACCGCCTCGCCCAGTGCGAGAGCGGCGGCCGCTGGGGCATCGCCACCGGCAACGGCTACTACGGCGGCCTGCAGTTCGCCGCCGCCACCTGGCGCTCGCTGGGCTACAGCGGCCTGCCGCACCAGTTCTCCCGCGAGGTGCAGATCGAGGCCGGCCAGAAGCTGCAGGCCCGCAGCGGCTGGGGCCAGTGGCCGGCCTGCTCGCGCAAGCTCGGCCTGCGCGGCGGCGGCGGGGCGGCGGTCCCGGCGGCGCAGCCGGCCGCCAAGCCGGTGGCCAAGAAGGCCAGCCGCCAGCGCACCGCGCCGGTGTCGTCGGCGCAGGTCCCCTTCGGCGGCGACGTCACCACGGCGCAGGTCGGGCAGGTGCGCGAGGACGTCCGCGCCTGGCAGGCCCGGATGCGCCAGCGCGGCTGGAAGATCTCCGTCGACGGCCGCTTCGGCCGCCAGAGCGCCAGCGTCGCGCAGCGCTTCGCCGCCCAGAAGGGCCTGGCCACCGCGCCCGGCGCCCTCAACGCGGCCGTGTACGGCGCCGCCTGGTCGCTCCCCGTCACCTGATGCCGCTCACCGGCCGCGACCTGCTGGGCGGCCCGCCGCCCACCCACCTGCCGGAGGACCCGGCCGCCGAGCTGCTCGCGCGCGGCGGCGACCCGGCCGACGTCGCGGGCGCGCACCCGGCGTCGTCGCTGGCGTGGGCCGTGCTCGCCGACGACGCCCTCGAGCGCCGGGCCTACGTCGAGGCCTACGCGTACGCCCGCACCGGCTACCACCGCGGCCTGGACGCCCTGCGGCGCGCCGGCTGGAAGGGCCACGGCCCGGTGCCGTGGTCGCACGAGCCCAACCGCGGCTTCCTGCGCGCGCTGCACGCCCTCGGGCGCGCGGCCGGCGCGATCGGCGAGACCGACGAGGCCGAGCGCGTGCGGGCGTTCCTCGCCGACAGCGACCCCGCCGCGGTCGAGGCGCTCGAGCCCTAGCGCGGTCGCCTCCGTGATCGACGGGAGGTCCCCGACGCGTCGCCGTGATCGACGGAGCCCCGGGTGTCGCAGGACCTCCGTCGATCAGCGGGGGCCCGGCTCTCGGGCGGCGCGTCAGGGCAGCGGACCGGGCGCGGCCTCCGGGCCGGGCCGCCCGCCGGGACGCCGGCGCCCGAGCAGCGCCGCGCCCGGGATGCCGGCGAGCGTGCGGGACGTCTCGTCGACGAAGGTCATGATCCGCTCGGTCGAGCCGGCGATGAACGCGACGCGCTCGTG
>DATMKB010000354.1:0-6312 GCA_035553635.1 Mycobacteriales bacterium | reverse complement strand
GCCGCGGAGCGCGCGCGGCGCCGAGGCTCGGTGCATGACCACGACCGCCCCGCCCGTCGCCTGCCCGGCCTGCGCCGCGCCGCTCACCGGCGCCGCCGCGTGCACCTCCTGCGCCCTGCCGCTCACCGGCCCGGACGCCGTCCGGCTGTGGGAGGTCGACGTCGAGCTGGCGCGCCTGGAGGCCGCGCGCGGGCCGCTGCTCGCCGAGCGGCGGGCGCTCCTCGCCCGGCTGCGCGGGCTCGCGCCGGCCGCCGCCGCGGCCCCCGTTCCCGCGCCGGTCGCGGTGCCCCGCCAGGAGTGGACGCCGCGGCGGGTGCAGAACCTCCTGCTGGCGCTCGGCGGCCTGCTGCTCGCCGTCGCCGCCACGGTCTTCGCGGCCGTCACCTACGACCGCCTCGGCGCCGGCGGCCGCGCGGCGGTCCTGCTGGCGCTGACGGCGCTGGCCGCCGCGGCGGCCCCCCGCCTGCAGGCCCGCGGGCTCGCCGCGACCGGCGAGACCGTCGCGGCGGTCGCCCTGGCGCTCGCCGCCCTGGACGCCTGGGGGCTGCGCCGGCTGGGCGTCGGCGCCGGCCTCGACGGGCTGACCTTCGCCGCCACGGCCTGCGCGGTGCTGGCGGGCCTGTCCGCCGCGCACGCCGGCACCACCCGGCTCCGGCTGCCGCGCGCCGCCGCCGTCGGGCTCGGCACGGCGTCCCTGGTGCTGGCCGTCACCGCCGCCGGGCCGGGCACCGCCACCACCGCCGCCGCGCTCCTCGCCGGCGTCGCCGCGCTCGACCTGGCGCTCGTGGCCGCGCTGCGCACCGGCCCGGCGACGGAGCTCGTCCGGGACGTGCGGCGGGCCGGCGCCGTCGCGGCGGCGGTCACCGCCGTCCTCGCCGCCCTCACCACCGCCGTCGCCGTCCCGCTCGACGGGCCTCGCGCGGCGGTCGCCGTCGGCGCGCTGGCCCTGCTCGCCGGAGGCGCCGCCGCGGCGGCGACCGGCGGTGCGCGGGCGGTGCTCGCCGGCGGCGCGACGGTGCTCGCAGCCGCCGCGGCCGTCGTCGCGCTGGCCGAGGACGTCGCCGACGCCTCCCTGCCGGTCGTCGGCGCGACCGCCGCGGCCGTGCTGGCGGCCGCCTGCGCGGCGCTCCCCCGGTCCGAGCGCCGCGGGCCGGTCGCGGGCGCCCTGCTCGCGGCGTCGGCCGGCGTGCTCGCCGTCGCGCCGCACGTCGCCGCGGGCCTGCTGGGGCCGGCCGCGTGGCTCACGGACCCGTGGTCGTTCGCCGCCACCGGCGCCCGCGACGCGCTGGCGCCGCACCGGGCGTGGGAGGGGTCGCCGGCCGTGGTGGCCACGCTGCTCGCCGCCGCCCTGACCGCGGCCGTGGCGGCGCACGGCCGGTGGGGTGCGGGGCTCCGCCGGACCGGGGCCGGCGCCGCCGGGCTCGCGCTCGTCGCGGCGGTCCTCGTCCCGGTCACCGCAGACCTGCCCCACCCCGCCTCGCTGCTCGTCCTGCTGGCGCTCGCCGCCGGGCTCGTGGCCGCCGGGGAGGTCCGTGGCGCGCTGCGCGCGGGCGCCCTGCTGCCGGCCGGCGTCGCGGTGGTGTGGTCGCTCGCCGACACCGGGACGACGCTCGCCGTGCTGCCCGTCGCCGCCCTGCTGGCCGCGGCGGTGGCCGTGCGCACCGCCGGGGCCGGCGCCGCCGCGCTCGCGGCGGCCCTGCTGGGCGCCGAGGTGGCCGCGGCGGGCGCCGCCCGCGACCTCGCGCCCGAGCGGCTCGGCGGGCTGCTCCTGCTCGCCCCGGCCGCCCTGCTGCTGGCCGGCACCGCGCTCCGCGGTGCCGTGCGCGACGCCGTCCACGCCGTCGCCGCGGTGCTCGTGGGCACGGCCGTCCTGCTGGCCACCGGTGACGCCGGGTGGCTGAGCTGGACGCTCGTCGGCGGCGGCGTCCTGGCGCTGGCGGCGTCGCTGTCCGCCGACCGGCGGGTCCTCGCCCCCGTCGGCGCGCTGCTCCTCGCGGCGTCGTCCTGGGTCCGGCTCGCCGACGCCGGCGTCGGCGCGCCCGAGCCCTACGTGCTGCCGGTCGCCGCCCTGGCGCTCGTCCTGGGCCACCTGCGCCTGCGCCGCGACGCCGCCGTCCGCTCGCAGGCCGCCTACGGGCCGGGCCTGGCGCTGCTGCTCGGCCCGAGCGCCCTCGCCGCGCTCGGCGAGGACGGCCTCGCCCGGCCGCTGCTCCTCGGCGCGGCGGCCCTCGGCGTGCTGCTGGTCGGCGCGCGCACCCGGCTGCAGGCGCCGCTGGTGGCCGGCGGCGCGGCCCTGGCCGTCGTCGCGCTCGACCTGCTCGCCCCGTACGCCGCCGCCGTGCCCCGCTGGACCGCGCTGGCCGCGGCCGGGACGCTGCTGGTCGTCGTCGGCGCCACCTTCGAGCAGCGCCGCCGCGAGCTCGCCGGGCTGCGCGAGCGCGTGGCCGCCCTCCGGTAGGGGAAGGAGCCGGCCGTGCCGTACGGGAGCCGCGACGTCGTCGACCGCCTGCTCGCCCACGACACCTGGGCGGTGGTCGGCCTGTCCACCGACCGCTCCCGGGCGGCCTGGGGCGTCGCGGCCTTCCTCCAGGCGCGCGGCAAGCGGGTGGTGCCCGTCCACCCCCGGGCCGAGACCGTGCACGGCGAGCCCGGCTACCGGACGCTCGCCGAGATCCCCTTCGACGTCGACGTCGTCGACCTGTTCGTGCGCTCCGAGCTCGCCGGGCCGGTCGTCGACGAGGCGGTGGCCAAGGGGGCCAAGGGCGTGTGGCTCCAGCTCGGCGTCGTCGACGCCGCGGCGGCCGCGCGGGCCGAGGCCGCCGGGCTCGACGTCGTCATGGACAGGTGCCCGAAGATCGAGTGGCGCTGAGGGACGGCAGACTGCGGACGTGTCCACCGGCCGCGTCATCGACTACGCGCAGGCCCTGCGCTGCGCCCGGCGGCTGTTCGCCGAGACGTCCGGCGTCGACATGGACGAGCTGGCCCACCGGCTGAGCGTCAGCCGCGCGACGCTGTACCGGGTGGTCGGCAGCCGCGACCGGCTCCTCGGCGACGTCCTGTCGCACGCCGGCGAGCGCATGACGCAGGAGGCGTTCGACGCGGCGGAGGGCACCGGCGCCGAGCGGCTGCTCGACGCCGCCGCGCGCTTCAACGCCGCCATCGTGGGAGCGGAGCCGCTGCGGCGCCTGCTGCGCGACGACCCCGCGACGGCCTTCCGCGTCCTGTTCACCCCCGAGCCGGCGGTGCACCGCCGCGCCGTGCAGCTGTGGGCGCGGCTGTTCGCGCAGGCGCGGGCCGAGGACGGCTTCGCGCACCCGCTCGGCGACGAGGAGCTCGCGTTCGTCTTCGTGCGCATCGGCGAGTCGATCCTCTACGCCGACCTGCTGGCCGACCTCGAGCCCGACCTCGCCCTCGCGGCCAAGGTGCAGCGCGCCGTCCTGCTCGCGGTGTGACGCGGGCAGGCCCGCCGGTCGGGGGACCGGCGGGCCTGCGGCGGGTGCGGGGGCGCGCGGTGTCAGCGGACGGCGGCGTCCACGAACGCGGCGGCGTCCTCGGCCCGGGCGAGCAGGTCCTGCGCGCCCTCCTCGACGACGTAGCCCTTCGCCAGCGCGTCCTCCACCGAGGCGGTGAAGGCGCGCAGGTAGTCCCCGGGCTCCGGGTACAGCCGCTCGAGGGTCGCCGCGTCGAACACGGAGGTCGTCCCGGTGAGGGGCAGGTCGCCGCCGGCGACGGCGCACGGGTTCGTCGTGCCGGTGGGGATGCCGCCGGCGAAGTAGCCGGCGATCGGGACGTCGATCTGCGGGTTGCGGATGCCGCCGACGACGTTGTCGTGCTCGTCGTAGACCCGCTCCCCGCCGGTGCGCGTCATCCGCGGCATCGAGGCCGGCGCCTTCCCGGTGCGCACCCAGTCGTCGAGCGCGACCAGGTGCGCCTGGTAGCCGGACGAGGCGTTGAACCAGTTGCGCGTCAGGCACTGGCCCGGCACGGCGTTGTAGCCCCAGGCGTTGTCGGCGTCATGGTCGTACGGCCGCGCGGCGCCGTTGCTGTGCGAGTAGACGTAGGTCGAGTTCTGGTACGCCGAGTACTGGTTGGGGGCGTGCGCCGGACCGGCGAGCTCCCACAGCCGGAACAGGCCGCTGTCCTCCTCGACCGGCGTCGACCCGGTCTCCGACTGGCTCTGCAGCCAGATGATCGGCGCGAGCTCGCGGTTGACGCCCGCCGCGCTGGAGATCTGCGGCCCGAAGCCGTCGAAGACGCGGTGCTGCGGCTGCCACTGGTTGATGTAGCTCTTCAGGCGGCCGCCGGACTGGGAGGCGCCGAGCGCCAGCCGCCGGTCGGCCTCCGGCCGCAGGTCGCCCAGCACCTTCGGGTCGAGGACCGCCTCGGCCGCCTGCGAGAAGATGTCGAACGAGTACTGGTCGCCCGGGTGGCGCAGGCTGCCGTAGCGCACCGGGTCCCACTGCTTGAGCGCCAGCGGGCTCGCCTCGATGGCGAGGCGCTGGGCGGCGACCGCCACGTAGACGAAGCCCCGGTTCATGATCACCGGGTGCATCGGCTGCCAGTTGACGTCGGTGTCGTCGGGCACCGTGACGTTCGTCCAGTCGAGCACGACCGAGCCGTTGAAGTGGTCGACGTCGGCGGGCCGGCGCACGAGGATGCGGCTCTTGTAGGGCGCGGTCGCCCCGGCGCCGTCGCTGGCGGTGCCCTCGAAGAAGAACTCCTCCTCGACGTAGCCGTGGGTGAGCGGCACCTGGCTCGTGTTGTACGGCTTGCCGGTGCGGACGCCGCCGGTCACCGGGCCGGTGACCACGGGGTCGGCGACGAGCGGGCTGGGCTGCAGCGGCGGGCGCTGCGGCGGGTCGTCGTCCGCCGCGGACACGGCGCCGCCCGTGGCGACGAGCAGGACGGACAGGGCCAGTGCGGCGCGTGTGCGCATGTCGCTCCCGGGTGTGGTCGGACGGTTCGGCAGCGGCGTTCGCCGTGACCCGCGTCACCCCCTGCCGGCACCGCCGCACGTGAAACCGCCGTCTCGCGCGGCACGCACGGGCGCGCGGTCCTAGCCTTCGCCAGTGACCCCGCCGGCGGCGACGACGCAGGTGCAGCTCGGGCTGTCGCTGCGCGGCGTGCGCAAGGCGTTCGGCGCGCTGCAGGCCGTCGACGGCCTCGACCTCGACGTGCGCGCCGGCACCTGCCTGGGCCTGCTCGGCCCGAACGGCGCCGGCAAGTCGACGACGATGCGGATGCTCACCGCCCAGGCCCTCGCCGACTCCGGCGAGATCGAGGTGCTCGGGCTGCGCGTGCCGCAGCAGAGCAAGCAGGCGCGGGCCCGCATGGGCGTCGTGCCCCAGCAGGACAACCTCGACATCGACCTCACCGTCCGGCAGAACCTCGCCGTGTTCGCGCGGCTGTACCGGGTGCCGCGGGCCGAGCGGGCCGACGCCGTCGAGCGGGCGCTCGACGTCGCGCAGCTGCGCGCGCGGGCCGGGACGAAGGTCGACCAGCTCTCCGGCGGCATGCGGCGGCGCCTGCTCATCGCCCGTGCCCTCGTCCACCGGCCGGAGCTCGTGCTGCTCGACGAGCCGACCGTCGGGCTCGACCCGCAGGTGCGCCAGGAGTTGTGGGCGCTCGTCGACCGGCTTCGCTCGGAGGGCGTCACCGTGCTCATGTCGACGCACTACATCGAGGAGGCCGAGCGCCTGGCCGACGACGTCGCCGTCATGGCGGCCGGGCGCGTCATCGCCTTCGGCACGCCGGCTGAGCTCGTCGCCGCGCACGCCGGCCGCGAGGTGCTCGAGGTCTACGGGCCGCCGCCGCGGCTGCGCGAGGTCGAGGAGGCGGCCCGCGCGGCGGGAGCGCCCTCCCGCCGCACCGGCCCGGCGGTCGCCGTGCTCCGGGCGGAGGCGCACGACCTGCCCTTCGACGGCGTCCGGCGGCCCGCGAACCTCGAGGACGTCTTCGTCCTCCTCACCGGTGCGGAGGTCGAGTGAGCAGCGCGCTGCGCCGGGTCGAGCCGACGGCGGTGGCCGCCGTCGTCAGCCGCGAGCTGGTGCTGTTCGGCCGGTTCTGGCGCTCGACGACGTTCTCCTCGGTCGTCGAGCCGACCATCTACCTGCTCGCGTTCGGCTTCGGGTTCGGGTCGCTGGTGTCGCAGGTGGCCGGTTACGACTACGTCGAGTTCGTCGGCACCGGCATCGTCGCCACTGCGGTGCTCTTCTCCTCCGCGTTCCCCGGGATGTTCGGGACGTTCGTCAAGCGCACGTTCCAGCGCACCTACGACGCCGTGCTCGCCACCCCCGTCGACACCGAGGAGCT
>DATMKB010000353.1:0-3204 GCA_035553635.1 Mycobacteriales bacterium | reverse complement strand
GCGCCGCCGGCGGCCATCTCGAGGGCCGTGGCGGTGAGGCCGTCGGCGGGCAGCTCGGTGCGGGTGGCGTGGAACGAGCCCACCGACCACAGCAGCGACGCGACGACCACCGTGGCCACCGCCGCCAGGGCCACGCCGCTCGGGCGGGCGCCGGGCAGCAGCAGCACCGACAGGCCGACCAGCCCGAGGACCACGCCGCCGACCGTGGCGGGCGAGGGCGCGTCGCGCGCCAGCCACCGCAGCAGGACGACCCACAGCGGGATGACCGCCACGAGCAGGGCGGCGAGCCCCGACGGCAGCCCCTGCGACTCCGCCAGCGCGACGCCGCCGTTGCCGCCCAGGAGGAGCAGCAGCCCGACCACCGCCGCCGCGCGCAGCTGCCGCCGCGTGACGCGCAGCGCCGCCGGGCCGCGGCGCACGGCCACCCAGGTGGCGAGCAGCAGCGCGGCCGTGGTGAAGCGCAGGCCCATGCCGAGCAGCGGCGGCACGGTGTCGACGACGTACGCGATGGCCAGGTAGGTCGAGCCCCAGACGACGTACACGGTCCAGAGGGCGGCCCACACCTGCCAGGCGGGAGCGGCGGGACGGGTCACGGGAGCACTCCACCACGGCAGACCCGCTGCGGGACACCGGTTTCCTGCCACCCGGCGACGGAGGACTGCCCGGCGTGCGAGAGGCCCCGCGCACCGGGGTGCGCGGGGCCTCTCCTCAGCCGGTGCGGGGGCTCAGCCGCCGCACTCCGCCTGCGTGTCGCGGGCCTGCACGGAGTCGCTGTCGGCGCGGCCGCCGTCGGCGTACTCGTCGCCGCAGCGGGCGGTCGGCGCCGACGCGCCCGGCGCCTTCTCCACGACGACGTAGCCCTGCGCCGTGGCGTTGCCGTTGTCCTTGTCGCCGTCGACGACGAGGCGGGCGCCCTGCGCGGTGCTGCCGGAGACGCCGGCGCGGCCCTGGACGGGCGCGGGGGCCGTGCCCGAGCCGTCGGAGCAGATGCCCGCGTTCCCGCCGGAGGTCGTCGGGTCGCCACCGGCGTACGCGCGGATCCCGGTGGGGTTGGCCGGCGTCGGGCTGTTGGTGCTGCCGCAGCGGACGTCGTTGGTCCAGTGGGTGGCCTCGTAGCTCTTCGAGCCGTCGAAGTTCCCGTCCGCGTCACGGCAGTCGCCCGGACCGGGCTCGCTGTAGTGGTTGTCGGCCGGCGCGCTGCAGCTGCGCGTCTCGGTGCGGGTCTCGGTCGAGCCGTTGGCGTCGGCCAGGGCCGGCACGCCGCCGAGCAGCAGCGCCGCGGCCGCCAGGGGCAGGAGCATCCTGCGGGACATCTCGTCCTCCTCGTCTGCGCGCCGGCGTCCGCCGACGGCGTCCGTCCCGGAGGAGGTCAGGCTCCGGGCGCGCGCGTTGCGCGCGCTCCGCCGGACGCTAGTGACGCACGCCACGTCGCGCGCCCGAGGTCCACCCGCTTTCAGCCGGGCTGTCCGGATCTCGTCAGAACCGGCTCGGCATCTCCCCGGCCTCGATGCGGCCGTCGACGTAGCGGACGAGGAAGCCGGCCATCTGCTGGCGGGTGATGGACGCCCGCGGCTGGTAGGTGCGGAAGGTCGTGCCCTGCACCACGCCGGCCGCCGCGACGGCGTTGATGTTCGCCTCGTGGACGTCGCGGGCGTCGTCGTCGAAGGCGTCGCGGCCCGCGGGGAAGGCCGTGCCGACCGACCGCTGCAGGCGGGCCAGGAACGACGCCATCTGCGCGCGCGTCACCCGCCCGGCGGGCTCGTAGCGGCCGCCGCCGGTGCCCTCGACGACGCCCAGGGCCGCGAGCCCGTTGACGGCGTCGCGGGTCTCCTGCGGCGAGGCGCCGAGGTCGGTGAAGCCGCGGTCGCGGGTGTCGAGCTCGAGGCCCCCGTAGCGGGCCAGCCGCGCGACGAACACCGCCATCTGCGCCCGGGTGACGTCCCCGAGCGGCACGTAGCGGTCAGGCGTCACGCCGCGGGTGAACCCGTAGGCCGCCAGGCAGTCGATCTCGAAGCGGAACGTGCTCTCGGCGGTGTCGACGAAGCCGGCCGGCTGCACCCGGTCGGGCGGGCAGGCGAACCGGCGGACGTCGCGCACCCCGGTCTGGGTGAACGTCCGCGACGCGACCGCGCTGCTGTTGCCGGCCAGGTCGGTCGCCGTGATGCGCAGCACCGCGCTGTCGGTCGACGTCGACGGCAGGCGCACGGTGCGGCGGTTGGTGGCCGCCGGGTCGTTGGCGCTCTCGACCGGCTCGAGCTCGAGCCGCTCGAAGGTGCGACCGCCGTCGACGGAGTGCTCGAGCACGATCGGGCGAAGGCCGAGGTTGCGGTCGGAGGCCGTCCAGCGGAACTCGAACAGGCTCCCGCCCTGCAGCACCGCGCCCGAGCCGGGCAGCCCGTCGGCCGACAGGACCGGCGCGACGGCGTCCTGGGTGATGGTGGGCACCGGCACGGCGACGCTGGTGCGCCCGTCCGGCCGCAGGACCCGCACGAGCAGGTCGTGCGCCTCGTCGGTGCGCAGCGGCACCCTCGTGCTCCACGTGCCGTCCTCGGCGACGGCGGCCGTCACCACCGGGGCGCCGGCCGGCTGGCCGCCCGCGCCGCGGCGGAGCACCTGCACGGTCGTGCCCGGGTCGGCCGTGCCGCCGACCGCGGCGCTGGTCTCCCGGACGAAGACGGCGCGCGGCGGGGTGGTGACCACCGGCGGCGCCAGCGCGAGCAGCGGAACACGGCCGTCGCCGACCTCCGCCCCCGCGGCGTTGGCGTACCGGCCGCCCTGCGGCGCGTAGACGAGCAGGTCGCCGACCCGCGCCCCGGCCGCCTGGATGCGGCGGCGGTCGCCGTCGCCGTCGACCTTGACGACGGTCACCGAGCCGCTGCCGAAGGGCACCGGCCGGCCGGCGGCGTCGACGACGCGCCAGTCGGCGGGGCTGTTCGGGCCGCTCACCGGCTGGGTGAAGCGGGCCTCGACGAAGTCGTCGTCGAGCACGACGCCGAAGGCCAGTGCCGGGACGCGGGAGTCGAGGACGTACGTGACCGTGCTCGGCGAGCCGTCCGGGCCGGGGGCGGCGAGGTCGGTCTGCGTCGACCGGTTGCCGGCCGGGTCGACCGCGACGGCGCGCAGGCGGTGCTCGCCGTCGTCGGGGAGGCGGGGCGAGCTCAGCAGGGCCGAGCCGCCCTCCGCCCGGACGTCCGGGCCGGTGGC
>DATMKB010000352.1:0-2124 GCA_035553635.1 Mycobacteriales bacterium | reverse complement strand
GCTCGTGCGCCAGATGGCGCAGCACGCGCACTCCGAGATCATCGGCATGCAGCCCGAGGGGAACTGGATCACCCGGGCGCCCTCGCTGCGGCGCAAGGCGATCCTGCTCGCCAAGGTGCAGGACGAGGCCGGGCACGGGCTCTACCTCTACAGCGCCGCGGAGACGCTCGGCGTCGACCGCGACGAGCTGCTCGACAAGCTGCACACCGGCCGGCAGAAGTACTCGACGATCTTCAACTACCCCACCGTCACCTGGGCCGACGTCGCCGCGATCGGCTGGCTCGTCGACGGCGCGGCGATCATGAACCAGGTGCCGCTGACGCGGTGCTCCTACGGCCCGTACGCCCGCGCCATGACGCGCGTGTGCAAGGAGGAGTCCTTCCACCAGCGGCAGGGCTTCGAGGCGATGACGGTGCTCGCGCAGGGCACCCCCGCGCAGCGGCGGATGGCGCAGGACGCGCTGGACCGCTGGTGGTGGCCCTCGCTCATGATGTTCGGCCCGAACGACGACGCGTCGCCCAACAGCGCGCAGTCGATGCGGTGGGGCATCAAGCGCTTCAGCAACGACGAGCTGCGCCAGCGGTTCGTCGACATCACCGTGCCGCAGGCCGAGTTCCTCGGGCTCACCGTGCCCGACCCGGACCTGCGGTGGGACGAGGAGTCCGGCCACTACCGCTTCGGCGAGATCGACTGGACCGAGTTCCAGGCCGTGATGCGCGGCGACGGTCCGTGCAACCGGCAGCGGCTCGCCCGCCGCGTCGCGGCGCACGAGGAGGGCGCGTGGGTGCGCGAGGCCGCCGCGGCCTACGCCGCCAAGCGCGCCGCGCGCGAGGAGGCGGCGGCGTGACGCAGCCGCTCTGGGAGGTCTTCGTCCGCAGTCGGCGGGGCCTCGCGCACACCCACGCCGGCAGCCTGCACGCGCCCGACGCGCACATGGCGCTGCGCAACGCGCGCGACCTCTACACCCGCCGCCAGGAGGGCGTGAGCATCTGGGTGGTGCGCGCGTCCGACGTCGTCGCCAGCAGCCCGGACGAGAAGGACGCCTTCTTCGACCCGGCCGGCGACAAGCCCTACCGGCACCCGACGTTCTACGAGGTGCCCGCCGGCGTGGAGAACCTGTGACCGTGACGGCCGTCGACACCGCCGTCGCGCAGTACTGCCTGCGCCTCGGCGACGACGCGCTCGTCCTCGCGCAGCGGCTGTCGGAGTGGTCGGCCCGGTCGCCGCAGATCGAGGAGGACGTCGCGCTCATGAACGTCGCGCTCGACCTGCTCGGCCAGGCGCGCAGCCTGCTGCAGCTGGCGGGGGAGCGCGAGGGCGCCGGCCGCAGCGAGGACGACCTCGCGTTCCTGCGCGACGAGACCGACTTCGTCAACGCCCAGCTCGTCGAGCTCGACAACGGCGACTTCGGCCGCACGATGGCGCGACAGCTGCTCGTCTCGGCGTGGCACCTGCCGCTCTGGCAGGCGCTCACCGCGTCGACCGACGACGGCCTGGCCGCGGTCGCCGGCAAGGCGGTCAAGGAGGCGGCCTACCACCTCGACCACGCGCGCAGCTGGGTCGTCCGGCTGGGCGACGGCACCGAGGAGTCGCACCGCCGCGTGCAGGCCGGGCTCGACGAGGTCTGGCCGTACGCCTCCGAGCTGTTCGAGGTCGACGCGCTGCTCGAGGGCCTCGTCGCCCGGGGCGTCGCGGCCGACCCCCGCGCACTGGAGCCGGCCTGGCGAGCGGCGGTCGAGGACGCGCTCGCCGAGGCGACGCTCACCGTGCCCGAGACCACCTGGCAACCGTCCGGCGGCCGGCGGGGCACGCACACCGAGGCCTTCGGCTACCTGCTGGCCGAGATGCAGCACCTGCACCGCTCGCACCCGGGGGCGCAGTGGTGAGCGTGCGCACCGACCCCCGCGCGGCGCTCGCGGAGGTCACCGACCCGGAGATCCCAGTGCTCACCATCGAGGACCTCGGCGTCCTGCGCGACGTCGTGGTCGAGGGCGAGCGCGTCGTCGTCACGGTGACGCCCACGTACTCGGGCTGCCCGGCGATGGACGAGATCCGCGCCGACGTCCGGGCGGCGCTGCAGCGCGCCGGCTGGGACGACGTCGAGGTGCGCACGGTGCTGTCGCC
>DATMKB010000351.1:0-8860 GCA_035553635.1 Mycobacteriales bacterium | reverse complement strand
GTCCTGGACGCCCGCACCGGCCGGGTGGTGGCGCTGGCCAGCGCGCCGTCCTACGACCCGTCGGTCTTCGTCGGGGGCCTGTCGACCGAGCAGTACGCCGAGCTCGTCGACGAGGCGCGCGGCGCTCCGCTCCTGTCGCGCACGGTGCAGGGCGCCTACGCGCCGGCGTCGACCTTCAAGGTGGTGTCCACGGCGGCCGCCGTCGAGAGCGGCGACTACCCGCTGCTCGGCCGCTACCCCTGCCCGGGCGAGTACGCGCCGCTCGGCGGCAAGCGGAACTTCGAGGGCCGCGGCCTGGGCGACATCGACCTGCGCGAGGCGCTCGTGCAGTCCTGCGACACCGTGTACTACGCGTTCGCCTACGAGCAGTGGCTGCGCGACGGCGGCAACAGCCCGGTCGCGTCGCCCCGCGACCCGGTGCTCGCCATGGCGCGGGGCTTCGGCTTCGGGGAGCGCACGGGGGTCGACCTGCCGGGCGAGCGGCGCGGCACCGTGCCCGACCGCGCGTTCCTGCGGGCCCGGTGGGAGGAGCAGCGCGGCACCCGCTGCGCCCGGGCCGACGACCCCGCGCGGTCCGAGGCGCAGCGGCGGGCCGACCGCGAGTTCTGCGACGACGGCGGCCGCCTGCGCGCCGGCGACGTCGCGAACGTGGCGGTGGGGCAGGGCGACCTGCTCGTGACGCCGCTGCAGCTGGCCACCGCCTACGCCGCGGTCGCCAACGGGGGCACGCTGTGGTCGCCGCGCGTCGGCCGGGCCCTCGTCGCGCCGGGCGGCGCGGTCACCGAGATCGCGCCGGAGGTCCGCGGCACGCTGCCGGTGTCGCCCGAGGTGCTCGGCTACGTCCGCGACGCACTGGCCGCCGTCACCACGGAGGGCACCGCCGCCGGCGCCTTCGCCGGGCTGCCCCTGCCGGTGGCCGGCAAGACGGGCACCGGTGAGGTGGCCGGCAAGCAGGACACCTCGTGGTTCGCCTCCTACGCCCCGGCCGACGACCCGCGCCTGGTCGTCGTCGGCGTCGTCAGCCAGGGCGGCACGGGCGGGTCGGTGGCGGCGCCGATGGTGCGGCGGGTCTACGAGGGCGTGTGGGGGCTCGGCGGGCAGCCTGCGGCGCTGCCCGACGGCCGGCTGCCCGAGGGCCTCCCGCAGGTGCGCCGGTGACCGTCCTGCGCACCGTCCCCGACGACGTCCGCCGGCGCGCGGCCGCCCGCGGCGGGCGTCCCGCGGCGGGCGTCGACCGCGTCCTGCTGCTGGCCGTCGTCTCCCTCGTCGGCCTGGGCGCGCTGCTCGTCTGGTCGGCGACCGAGCAGCGCCTGCTGGCCGCCGGCGCCGACCCCACCGGCTACCTGCGTCGGCACCTGGTCAACGCGGCCCTCGGCGCGGTGCTCGGCACGGTCGTGGCCCTCGTCGACCCGCGCTCCCTGCGCACCTGGGCGCCGCTGTCGTACGTGGTCGCGCTGGCCGGGCTGCTCGCGGTGCTGACGCCGCTCGGCTCGACGGTCAACGGCGCGCGCTCGTGGCTGGTGCTGCCGGCGGGCTTCATGCTGCAGCCGGCGGAGCTGGCCAAGGTGGCGGTGGTCGTGGTGCTGGCGCTCGTGCTGGTGGAGCGGCGGCCCGGGGAGACGACGGCCGCGCACGAGCCGACGTCGGGCGACGTCGTGCTCGGGCTGTCGCTCGCCGCGCTGCCCGTCGGGCTGGTGCTCCTGCAGCCCGACCTCGGCACCGCCCTCGTGCTCGTCGTGGTGGTGCTCGCGGTGCTGGCGCTGGCCGGCGCGCGGGCGCGGTGGCTCGTCGGCCTGCTCGCGGCGGGCGTGCTCGTCACGGCCGCGGCCGTGCAGCTGGGCGTGCTCGACGACTACCAGGTCGACCGCTTCGCGGCCTTCGCCGACCCGGCGCTCGACCCGCGAGGCGTCGGCTACAACACCGGTCAGGCCCGCATCGCCGTCGGCGCGGGCGGGCTCACCGGCACAGGCCTGTTCGAGGGCACCCAGACGCGCGGGCGGTTCATCCCCGAGCAGCAGACCGACTTCGTCTTCACCGTCGCGGGGGAGGAGCTCGGGTTCGTCGGCGCCGCGCTGCTGCTGGCGCTGCTCGGCACGGTGCTGTGGCGGGGGCTGCGCATCGCCGCCCGCGCCGACGACCTGTTCGGCCGCGTCGTCGCCGGCGGCGTCGTCGCGTGGCTGGCGTTCCAGGCGTTCGTCAACGTCGGGATGACGCTCGGCATCCTGCCCGTGACCGGCCTGCCGCTGCCGTTCGTGTCGTACGGCGGGTCGTCGATGGTGGCCTGCCTGGCGGCGGTGGGGCTCCTGCAGAACGTCCACCGGGGGAGCGCACGCTAGGCAGGCGCCCGCAGGGCGTCGACCGCCTCGCGCATCGTCCCGTCGACGACCTTCCTGCCGCCGCGCAGCAGCACGCCGCGGTCGCAGACGCGCTGCACCATCTCGAGGTCGTGGCTCACGACGACGAGCGTGCGGCCCTCCTCGCGCATCCGGTGCACCCGCTCGAGGCACTTGCGCTGGAAGGGCTCGTCGCCGACCGCGAGGATCTCGTCGACGAGGAAGACGTCGGGGTCGGTGTGCACCGCGACGGCGAACGCCAGCCGCAGGAACATGCCCGAGCTGTAGTGCTTGACGTCGGTGTCGAGGAACTGCTCGATCTCCGAGAAGTCGACGATGGCGTCGAAGCTGCGGCGCACCTGCGCCTCGGACATCCCGAGGATCGCGCCGTTGAGGAAGATGTTCTCGCGCCCGGTGAGGTCGGGGTGCAGGCCGGCGCCCACCTCGATGAGGCCGGCGACGCGGCCCTTCACGCGCACCTTGCCGCCGTCGGGCCGCAGGACGCCGGACATGAGCTTGAGCAGCGTGCTCTTGCCGGAGCCGTTGAGGCCGAGCAGCCCGACGGCCTCGCCCTCCTGCACGTGCAGCGAGACGTCGTCGAGGGCGAGGAACGTCTCGGCGATCGGCTTGCGCTGCAGGACGTAGACCGCGATCTCCTTCATGGACCGCACGCGGCGGAGCACGAAGCGCTTCGAGACGCCGTCGACGGCGAGGGCGGTGGCCACCTCAGAGCTCCTGCGCGAAGCGCTTCTCGAGCCGGGCGAAGACGAGCTGCCCGACCACCAGCACGACCGCCGACCCCACGAGCGCGATGACGCCGCGCGTGAACAGGTCGGGGATGAGCTCCTGCGCGTTCGCCTGGGCGCCCGGGAACCAGAACGCCCGCTGGAACAGCTGCACCGCCACGGTGAGCGGGTTCGCCAGGTAGAGCTCGAGCAGCCAGCCGTCGCCCAGGGCGTCGCGCACGAACGACCACGGGTAGAGCACCGGCGAGAGCCACACGACGACGAGCAGCATGAGGTCGACGAGGTTCTCGAAGTCGCGGAAGAACACGTTCACCGCGGCGAACACCAGGCCGAGGCCGCTCACGAGCACCGCCACCACGGCGAAGCCGAGCAGCGCCGAGAGCACGGCGCCCACCGACGGCGTCCACCCGGCCACCAGCGCGCCGACGAGGAGCACCACCACCTGCGGCGCCATGTGGATCGCCGCCACCCACGTGGTGGCGACGGGGAAGAGCTCGCGCGGGAGGTAGATCTTGCGCACGAGCGGGGCGTTGCGCACGATCGAGCGCGCCGCGTTGCCGAAGGCCTCGCTGAAGAAGCTGATGACGACGAACCCGGCGAACAGGTAGACCGCGAAGTCCTCGAGCGAGCGGTTCAGCCGCAGGAAGACGCCGAGCGCGAAGAAGTACACCGCGAACTGCACGGCCGGCTTGACGTAGCTCCAGAACAGGCCGAGCACCGACCCGCGGTAGCGGACGCGCAGCTCCTGCTTGACGATGAGCCGCAGCAGGAAGCGCTGCCGGACGACGTCGAGCAGGCCGGCGCCGCGACCCGGCTCGACGAGCCCGTCCACCGTGGTCATCGCGCCGTCACGACGAGGACGACTGCGCGTCCAGGCGCGCGAACGTCGCGGCCCAGGCCTCCGGGGAGACCAGCTCGTCGCTCGCGTCGGCGTACCGGCGGGCCAGCTCGGGCCACTCCGCGAGCAGGCGCTGGTGCAGCACGACGCTGCGGGCCGCGAGCTCGCGGAACGTCTCCCGGTCGCGGCGGTACCAGGACGCCGCTGTGCCGTCGGTGGTGGACACGACGGCGCTGTCGAGCTGCGACAGGCGCCACCACTTCGCGTCCATCGCCGGCACGGCCGCCTCCGGCCGCTCCTCGGCCTCCGGCTTGACCGGCATCGCCTGGCGCAGCACGCCGGTGGCGACGCGCAGCAGCGCCTGCCGGCGGCCCTGCGGCGCGTGGGGCGCGCTGTCGGTGCGCGGCGGCCGCTTGCGGCGCGGCGTCGGGAAGGCGCCGACCTCCTTGCTGGGCCGGGCGTCCGGGTACTGCTTGCGCAGCGCGTTGACCTCGGGCAGCACGGTGTCGAGCGAGGCGTGCAGGCCCTCCGGGCCGGCGAGGACGTCCTCGATGGCCTTGAGCCGCAGGTGCGCCGCCGAGTACTGCATGGCCACGAGGTGCTTGGCGGTGTGGCGCAGCGCCTCGCGCACGACGGCGCCCCCGCGGGGGAACGGCGAGTGGAGCAGCGCCGCCACCAGCATGTTGCGCAGGTGGAAGTAGGCCTGCCAGTCGAGCGTGTCGTCCTTCTCCGTCCACGGCATGTGCCAGATGGCCATGCCGGGCAGCGACACCACCGGGAAGCCCGCCCGGGTGGCGCGCAGGCCGTACTCGGCGTCGTCCCACTTGATGAACAGGGGCAGCGAGAGGCCGATGCTCTTGACCACCTCGACGGGGATGAGGCACATCCACCAGCCGTTGTAGTCGACGTCGATGCGGCGGTGCATCCACGGCGTCGAGCGCAGGCCCGAGAGGGCGAAGTCGTGGTCCTCGTGGACGTTGTCGGCGGCACCCCACCGGAAGCGCCAGCGCCGCACGACCTCGCCGAAGCTGTGCAGCCGCGTCGGCGCCACGAGGTTGAACATGTGCCCGCCGACCACCGTCGGCTGGCGGCACATGTCGGCGAAGGCCACGGCCCGGGCGATGCACTCGGGCTCGACGGCGACGTCGTCGTCGATGAGCAGCACGTAGCGGCTGCGACCGGCCCTGAGCGTCTCGTACATGCCGCGGGCGAAGCCGCCGGAGCCGCCGACGTTCGCCTGGTCCAGCACGCGCACCTTGCCGCCGAGGGCGGCGACGACCTCGTCGGCGTCGTCCTGCTGCAGCACCTTGTCGGTGCCCTGGTCGACGACGAGCACCTCGTCGACGACCTCGAGGACGTCGGGCGCGGTGGACAGCTGCCGGAGCATGTCGAGCAGGTACGTGGGGCGGTTGAAGGTGGTGATGCCGAGGCTCACCGTGCCGGCGGGCTCCTCGAGCCGGAGGTCGTCGCCCTCGACGGCGGCGGCGGCCCACTCCGCCCGCACGAGCCGGGCCTCCTCGCGGCCGGCCACGACGTCGAACCAGTACCAGCCGCCGTCGGCGAAGCGGTTGAGCGGGAGGCGGAAGACGAGCTCGCGCTCCCCGCCGGACTCGCTGACCGAGCTCGTGACGCGCTCGCTGTTGCCGGTGGCCGTCGAGCGGTAGACGACGACGGTGCTCGCGCCGCGCACGACCACGCGCAGCTCGACCTGCTCCACGACCGTCCAGCGGCGCCAGTAGCTGGCGGGGAACGCGTTGAAGTACGTCGCGAACGAGGCGCGGGTGCCGGCGGGCACGAGGAGCTGCCGGCGGTCGAGCACGTTCTCGGGGTGCTGCTCCTGCGGGACCTGCGCCGCGACCGCGGCGCCGGAGCCGCTGACGCCGACCGCCGTGGCGGGGCCCTGCAGGCCCAGCTCGACGTAGAGCGGCAGCACGTCGGCGTCGCGGTCCTGCGGGAGCACGACGCTCTGCAGGACGCGGGAGGCGGTGGCGCGCTCAGCCGCAGCGGCGGCGGTCGCGGAGGTGGTGGTCACCGTGGTCCTTCTCGTCCGGTCGCGCCGGCCGGCCGGCCGCCGCGGAGCGCGCGCGGCGCTCCGGGACCGGTGCGCCGCAGCCGCGCGCAGGGGCCAGCGTACGGGCAGGGCACGTACCCTCGGCGCATGCCACACGCCGGTCCGGTCGAGAGCCTGTTCCCTCTCCTGGAGCCGCTGCTGCCCACGGTCAGCAAGCCCGTGCAGTACGTGGGCGGCGAGCTCAACTCCACGGTGAAGCCGTGGGAGGAGTGCGACGTCCGCTGGGCGCTCATGTACCCGGACGCCTACGAGGTCGGGCTGCCCAACCAGGGCCTCATGATCCTCTACGAGGTGCTCAACGAGCGCGAGGGCGTGCTCGCCGAGCGCACCTACAGCGTCTGGCCCGACATGGCGGCGGCCATGCGCGCCGCCGGCGTGCCGCAGCTGACCGTCGACGGCCACCGGCCGGTGCGGGCCTTCGACGTGCTCGGCGTGAGCTTCTCCACCGAGCTCGGCTACACGAACCTGCTGGAGGCCCTCGACCTCGCCGGCATCCCGCTGCACGCGGCCGACCGCACGCTCGACGACCCGGTCGTGCTCGCGGGCGGCCACGCGGCCTTCAACCCCGAGCCGATCGCCGACTTCGTCGACGCCGCGGTGCTCGGCGACGGCGAGCAGGCGGTCCTCGAGATCACCGACGTCGTGCGGGCCTGGAAGGCCGAGGGCATGCCCGGCGGCCGCGACGAGCTGCTGCTGCGCCTCGCGCGCACCGGCGGCGTCTACGTGCCGCGCTTCTACGACGTCGAGCACCTGCCCGACGGACGCATCGGCCGCGTCGTGCCGAACCGCCCCGGCGTGCCGTTCCGCGTGCACAAGCGCACCGTCATGGACCTCGACGAGTGGCCGTACCCGAAGCAGCCGCTCGTGCCGCTGGCCGAGACGGTGCACGAGCGGATGAGCGTCGAGATCTTCCGCGGCTGCACGCGCGGCTGCCGGTTCTGCCAGGCCGGCATGATCACCCGCCCGGTGCGCGAGCGCAGCATCACCGGCATCGGCGAGATGGTGCAGCAGGGCCTGCAGGCCACCGGCTACGAGGAGGTGGGCCTGCTCTCCCTGTCGAGCGCCGACCACTCCGAGATCGCCGACGTCACCAAGGGCCTGGCCGACCGCTACGAGGGCACGAACACCTCGCTGTCGCTGCCGTCGACCCGCGTCGACGCGTTCAACATCGACCTGGCGCAGGAGCTGTCCCGCAACGGGCGCCGGTCCGGCCTGACCTTCGCCCCGGAGGGCGGCAGCGAGCGGCTGCGCAAGGTCATCAACAAGATGGTGAGCAAGCAGGACCTCATCGACACCGTCACCACGGCCTACGGCGCGGGCTGGCGGCAGGTGAAGCTCTACTTCATGTGCGGCCTCCCGACGGAGACCGACGAGGACGTCCTCGAGATCGCCGAGATGGCCCGCGAGGTGATCAAGGCCGGCCGCCGCGCCGCCGGCTCGAACGACGTCCGCTGCACGGTGAGCATCGGCGGCTTCGTGCCCAAGCCGCACACGCCGTTCCAGTGGGCCGCGCAGCTCGACCCGGAGACCACCGACCGCCGCCTCAAGCTGCTGCGCGACGCGATCCGGGCGGACAAGAGCACCGCGAAGGCGATCGGCTACCGGTACCACGACGGCAAGCCCGGGATCGTCGAGGGCCTGCTGTCGCGCGGCGACCGCCGCGTCGGCCGCGTCATCGAGCGCGTCTGGCGCGAGGGCGGCCGGTTCGACGGCTGGAGCGAGCACTTCTCCTACGAGCGCTGGGTGCAGGCCGCCGAGGAGGAGCTCGCGCCGTTCGGCGTCGACCTCGACTGGTTCACGGTCCGCGAGCGCGACGAGCTCGAGGTGCTGCCCTGGGACCACCTCGACTCGGGGCTCGACAAGGAGTGGCTCTGGGCCGACTGGCAGGACGCCCTCGCGGAGCAGGAGCTCGACGACTGCCGCTGGACGCCGTGCTTCGACTGCGGCGTCTGCCCGCAGATGGGCACGGAGATCCAGATCGGGCCGACGGGGCGCACCCTGCTGCCGCTGTCGGTCGTCTGACCCGGTGGCCCGCCAGCCCGAGGGTCCGCCTCCTCCGCCCACGGTCCAGCGCGTCCGCGTCCGCTACGCCAAGCGGGGGCGGCTGCGCTTCACCTCGCACCGCGACATCGCCCGCGCGGTCGAGCGAGCGCTGCGGCGCGCCCGCGTGCCCATGGCCTACAGCGCCGGCTTCTCCCCGCACCCCAAGATCAGCTGGGTGGGGGCGGCGCCGACCGGCGTGGCCTCGGAGGCGGAGTACGTCGAGCTGGGCCTGGCCGCCGTCGTCGACCTGGAGGAGCTGCGCGCCGCCCTGGACGCGAGCCTGCCGCCCGGCCTGGACGTCGTCGAGGTCGTCGAGGCGCCGCCCGGCACCTCCCTGCCCGACCGCGTCGAGGCGTCGCACTGGTCGCTCGTGCTGCCGGACGTCGCGCCGGAGGCCGCCGCCGCCGCGGTCGAGGCGTTCCTCGCCCGCGAGGAGGTGCTCGTCGAGCGGCTGACCAAGAGCGGCACGCGCGCCCTCGACGCCCGCGCCGCCGTCGTGCGGCTCGCCGCGGGCGCGCCCACGACCGTCGGTGATCGCACGTGTGCGACACTCGACCTGGTCGTGCGGCACGTGACGCCCGCCGTCCGACCCGACGACGTCCTGTCCGGACTCCGGTCTGCGGCCGACCTCGTGCCGCCGGTGCCTCCCCAGGCCACCCGGCTGGCGCAGGGGCCGCTCACCGGGTCAGGAGAGGTCGGCGACCCGCTCGCACCCGACCGCGACGCTGCCCGCAGCGCCGTCGGGGGAACGCGACAGGACGCCGGCCCCGCCCCCGTCCCGGACCCGGCCGCCGCCGGCGCCCCGCCCTCGGGCTGAGCGCACCACAGA
>DATMKB010000350.1:0-3708 GCA_035553635.1 Mycobacteriales bacterium | reverse complement strand
GGCGGCATCGCCCCCGCGATGGGCGAGGCCCTCGACGCGCTGCTCACCTGCCCCTCCCCCACCCTCGCGCTCGTGCACGGCGAGGGCGGCTCGGGCGGGGCGCTGGCCGCCGCCGCCGCCGACCTCGTCCTCCTCACGCCGGACGCCTACTTCGCCGCCATCGGCCCGGAAGGGGCCGCCGCCGCACTGCGCCGGCCGCGCGAGGACTGCGCCGACCTCATGCGCGTCACGCCGGCCGACCTGCTCGCGCTCGGCTTCGCCGACGCGCTCGTGGCCGGGCCGGAGGCGCTGCCCGCGCAGCTGGCCGCGCTCGTGGCCGCGGACCCCTCCGACCGCGCGGCACGGCGCCGCGCGCGGTGGTCGCGGCCGCTGCCCGGCACCGTCGGCTGACGGCCGGCTGACGGCCGGCTGACCTCCGGCTGACCCGGGGCCGCCACCGGACCGTTGCGCGACCGTGCTGTGAGAGCGGTCACGGGCGGGGCAGGAGCGGGTCTACGTTCGCGGCAGCCGCTGCCCCCGGCCCGACAGGAGCACCCGTGCGCGACCCCCGCCCCGCCCTCGCCCGCGGCCGCCGCGCGCTCGCCCGCAGCGCCCGCACGCTGGGCAGCCCGAGCGGCCTGCGCGGCGCCGGCCAGGAGCTCGCCTGGGTCGCGGCGCACGCGGCGACGTACCCGCTCGGCGTCGTCGGGGAGCGGGCGCGCACGGTGGCCCGCGAGTCGGCCGAGCGCTTCACCCTCGCCGACCTGCCCCCGGTGCAGCGCGGCCTGCTGCTCGGCGACGTCGTCGCCGCGGGCACGCCGATCCTGCTCGTGCACGGCCTGGTCGACAACCGCTCCGTCTTCACGCTGCTGCGCCGGGCGCTGCAGCGCCGCGGCTTCGGCCGGGTGCTCACCCTCAACTACTCGCCCTTCACCAGCGACGTCCGGTCGGCGGCGGCGCGGCTGGAGCGGCTCGTCGAGGCCACCTGCGCGCAGACCGGCTACGAGCGGGTGCACGTCGTCGGGCACTCGCTGGGCGGCGTGGTGGCGCGCTACTACGTGCAGCGCATGGGCGGCGACGCCCGCGTGCACACGCTCGTGACGCTCGGCAGCCCGCACGCCGGCACGACGGCGGCGCACCTGCTGCCCACGCGGCTCGTCCGCCAGCTGCGCCCGGGCTCGGAGCTGCTGCAGGAGCTCGCGGAGCCGGCCCGCGGGTGCCGGACGCGCTTCGTCGCGTTCTGGAGCGACCTCGACCAGCTCATCGTCCCCAAGCGCTCGGCGCGGGTCGACCACCCCGACCTCGCCGCCCGCAACGTCCTGCTGCGCGGCGTCGGGCACGTGTCGCTGCCGAACTCCGGCCGGGTGGTGCACGAGATCGCCCAGCTGCTCGCCCACCTCGACGAGGACGGAACGACGCTGCAGGCCGGCGTGACGCCGCTCGGGCCCGGTGCGTCGGCGCCCGCCCTCGTGGCGCCCGCCCGGTCGACGGCTCGGCGCGGGGGCGTCTCGGCCGGCTAGCCCCGTGGGGGGTTCGTCACCCTTTCGTCATGTGACGGGGGTCGACCCGTAGAGTGGTCGTCGCACGTTCACCCGCTCGGCGGTGCGGACGGGGCGGGCCTCTCCTGAGGTACCCCCGTTGCGCCGGCCGAACGGGAGTCCGTATAACGTACTGATAACAGCACCTCCGACCGGGCCGCCAGTCCGGAGCCGGGGGTGCGAGCGCCTGGGCGCACCTCGCGGTGCACCCGCCCGGCCCCGGAGACGGGGCTGGACGGTGCTGCCCGCTGTCCCTGGACCTGAGCCCCGTCGGAGAGACTTTTGCCTCCCCTGTACGCCCGGCCCCGCCACGCCGCCCCCCGCGACATCACCAAGGCCCGTGCGGCCCTCGTGCCCGCGGTCCTCCTGGCCTCCACCACCTCCGCGCTCGGCGGCCTCGCCGCCGGCGCCTCGGCCGACGACGCGGTCCGCGCCGTCCCGGCCGCCGCGGAGCTCGACCTCGCGGCCCTCGAGGCCGAGCGCGGCCGCCTGCTCGAGGAGCAGGCCATGCGCGCCGCCCGCGACCGCGCCGGCGCCGAGCAGGTCCGCCTCGCCGAGGAGGCCCGCCGGGCCGAGGAGGCCCGCCTCGCCGAGGAGGCCCGCCTCGCGGAGGAGGCGCGCAAGGCCGAGGAGGCCCGCGTCGCCGCCGCCAAGGCCGAGGCCGCCGCGAACGCCGCGAAGAGCGCCCGCCCGGGCGACGGCCGCCTCACCTCCGGCTTCGGCCACCGCTGGGGCCGCCTGCACGCCGGCATCGACCTCGCCTGCGGCACCGGCTGCACGATCCGCGCCGCCGCCGCCGGCACCGTCGTCTCCGCCGGGTGGGAGGGCGGCTACGGCCGCGCCGTCCGCATCCAGCACGGCGACGGCACGCAGACCCTGTACGCCCACCTGTCGTCGATCAGCGTGAGCCGCGGCGAGAAGGTCGTCGCCGGCGAGCAGGTCGGCCGCGAGGGCAGCACCGGCAACAGCACCGGCCCGCACCTGCACTTCGAGGTCCGCGTCGGCGGCTCGCCCGTCAACCCGGCCGCCTGGCTGCGCGCCCGCGGCGTCCGGGTCTGACCGACCCCCGCGCCGGACGACGGCCCCGCCTCCTGCTGGAGGCGGGGCCGTCGCCGTGTCAGAGCTTCTCGACCGGCGCGTAGCGCAGCAGCAGCCACTTCACCCCGGCGTCGCCGCCGAAGTCGACCTCGGCCTGCAGGCCGTCGCCCGCGCCACGGGTGGCGGTGACCGTCCCCATGCCGAACGCGTCGTGGACCACGCGGTCACCGGGCGACAGGTCGGGCACCGCGCGCAGGCCCGGGCCGGCGCTGCGACCGCGCGGCGTGCCCAGGAGCCGGTCCGCCGCCCGTGACAGCGCCGGCGCGGGCGCCGCCACGGACGAGGCCCCGCGGCGCCAGTCGACGAGCTCGGCCGGCACCTCGTCGAGGAACCGCGACGGCGGGTTGTACGACGTCTGCCCCCAGGCGCTGCGCACGTGCGCCCGCGACAGGTGCAGCCGCTCCCGCGCGCGGGTGATGCCGACGTAGGCCAGCCGGCGCTCCTCCTGCAGCTCCCGCTCGTCGCCGAGCGTGCGCAGGTGCGGGAAGACGCCGTCCTCCAGGCCGGTCAGGAAGACCACCGGGTACTCGAGGCCCTTGGCGGCGTGCAGCGTCATGAGCGTGACGACGCCGTCGCCCTCCCCCGGCACGGTGTCGGCGTCGGCCACGAGGGAGACCTGCTCGAGGAACGCCGCGACGTCGCCGTCGGGCACGCGCTCGTTGAACTCGCGGGCGACGCCGACGAGCTCGGCGAGGTTCTCGACCCGGCTCTCGTCCTGCGGGTCGGGGCTCGCGGCGAGCTCGGCGAGGTAGCCGGTGCGGTCGAGCACCGCCTCGAGCACCTCGGCCGGCGGCATCCCGCCCTCGACCAGGGCCCGCAGCTCGTCCATCAGGTCGGCGAACTCCCGCACCGCGTTCTGCGACCGCGCGGCCAGGCCGGGCACCTCGTCGCAGCGCCGGACGGCGTCGCCGAAGCCGACGCGCTCGCGGGAGGCGAAGGACTCCAGGCACTGCTCGGCCTTCTCGCCGATGCCCCGCCGCGGCACGTTGATGATGCGGCGCAGGTTGACGACGTCGGCCGGGTTGGCGAGCACCCGCAGGTAGGCCAGGGCGTCCTTGACCTCCTTGCGCTCGTAGAACCGCACGCCGCCCAC
>DATMKB010000349.1:0-5253 GCA_035553635.1 Mycobacteriales bacterium | reverse complement strand
GACGTCGGGGCTGACGCCGGTCTCGGCCAGCGTCTGCTGGGCGCGGGTACGGCCGATGCCGTAGATGTAGGTCAGCGCGATCTCCAGCCGCTTCTCGCGGGGGAGGTCGACGCCGGCGAGGCGTGCCATGCGGGCGGGTCTCACTTCCTGGACGCCGGGCGTCCTGCGGAGGTCTTCGCGTCACCCTCCCCCTCGCCCGAGGGGGCCCCGGCCTCCGACCGGGGGTGCTCCCGCCGGTCGCCCGGCGGGAGGTGGTGCGCCTGTCTGGTTGTCGTGCGGAGGTGCTGGTGGAGCGGCGGTGCTGGTGGTGCGGGTGGAGCCGGCGGACCTAGCCCTGGCGCTGCTTGTGGCGGGCGGACACCGAGCAGATGACCATGACGCGGCCGTTGCGACGGATGACCTTGCACTTGTCGCAGATCGGCTTGACGCTGGGCTTGACCTTCACGGGACTCGTTCCTGATCGACGCCGGCGGACCGGCTGCTGACGTAGGGCGGGCTACTTGTAGCGGTAGACGATGCGGCCGCGGTTCAGGTCGTAGGGCGAGAGCTCCACGACGACGCGGTCCTCGGGGAGGATGCGGATGTAGTGCTGCCGCATCTTGCCGCTGATGTGGGCCAGGACCCGGTGGCCGTTCTCCAGCTCCACCCGGAACATCGCGTTGGGCAGGGGCTCGACGACCCGGCCCTCGATCTCGATGGCCCCGTCCTTCTTCGGCATGTCTCCCGTTCTGGTGCTGGTCGGTGCGGGCAGTTCGGTGCTGGCGTGCGGTGCTGCGGTGTGCTGGGATCGGACCCGTCGCGCGGCGGCCCGGGCCCCTCGCGGGGCGGGCGCGGTGTGAGCGCAGGCGGGACGGACCGGAGCACAGTCCAGCCGACGAGTCTACGCCCTTCGTCCCTCCGGAGTCCAACCGCCCGGCGGGGCGGCGCATTCCGCGCGTCAGCCGCGCGGAGCGGTGCCCAGCCGGGCGGCGCCGCCGTCGGGCGCGGTGAGCACCCACGGGCCCTCCGGCGTCACGGCGACCGTGTGCTCCCAGTGCGCCGCCTGGCGGCCGTCGGCGGTGACGACCGTCCAGCCGTCGTCCAGCTCGACCACGTCCGGGCTGCCCAGCACCGCCATCGGCTCGACGGCGAAGACCATGCCGACCTCGAGCGCCATGCCCTTGCCGGGCCCCTTCGGCGCGAGGTTCGGCACGTGCGGCGCCTCGTGCATGGCCGTGCCGATGCCGTGGCCGGTGTAGTCCTCGAGCAGCCCGTAGCCGTGCGGCCGCACCGTGGTCTCGACGGCGTGCCCGATGTCGGACAGCCGCCCTCCGGCGCGCACGGCGGCGAGCCCGGCCCAGAGGGCCTCCTCGGTGACCGCCGACAGGGCGTGCAGCTCCGGTGCGCACTCCCCCACCGGCACGGTGACCGCCGAGTCGCCGTGCCAGCCGTCGAGCACCGCCCCGCAGTCGACCGAGAGCAGGACGCCCTCCGGGACCACGCGGTCCTGCGCCGGGATGCCGTGCACCACCTCGGCGCCGACGGAGGCGCAGATCGAGCCGGGGAAGCCGTGGTAGCCGAGGAAGGACGGGACGGCGCCGTCGGCGCGGATCGACTCCTCGGCGATCGCGTCGAGCTCGCCGGTGGTGACACCCGGCCGCACCGCCGCGACGACGCGCTCGAGGGCGCGGGCCACGACGAGCCCCGCGGCGCGCATCCGCTCGACCTGCTCCGGGGTCTTCACCGTGACGCCGCGCGGGCGCCGCCGGCCGACCACGGCTAGTCCTCCTCGGCCGGCGGGGCGCCGAAGGGCCGCAGGGCGTGCAGCGCCCGGGAGGTGACGTCGTCGACCGGGCCGGTGGCGTCGATGCCGACGAGCAGCCCGCGCTCGGCGTAGTAGGCCACGAGCGGCGCCGTCTGCTGGGCGTAGACCTTCAGGCGGTTGGCGACCGTCTCGGCCTTGTCGTCCTCGCGCTGGAAGAGCTCGCCGCCGTCGAGGTCGCAGACGCCCTCGACCTGCGGCGGGTCGAAGTCGACGTGCCAGATGCGGTTGCACGTGCGGCAGGTGCGGCGGCCGGACAGCCGGCGGATGACCTCGTCGTCGTCGACCACGAGCTCGAGCACGACGTCGAGCTTGGTGCCGGCGGCGCGCAGCAGGTCGTCGAGCACCTCGGCCTGCGGCACGGTGCGCGGGAAGCCGTCGAGCAGGAACCCCTCGCGGGCGTCGTCCTCCTGCAGCCGGCCGTCGACCATGCGGTTGGTGACGTCGTCGGGGACGAGGTCGCCGCGGTCCATGTAGCCCTTGGCCTCGAGGCCGAGCGGCGTCCCCTCGCTGACGTTCTTGCGGAAGATGTCGCCGGTGGAGATCTTGGGCACGCTGAGGTGCGAGGCGATGAACTGGGCCTGGGTGCCCTTGCCCGCCCCGGGCGGCCCGACGAGGACGAGGCGCACTACCGCAGGAAGCCTTCGTAGTTGCGCAGCATGAGCTGGCTCTCGACCTGCTTCACCGTCTCGAGGCCGACGCCGACGATGATGAGCACCGCCGTGCCGCCGAACGGGATCTGGTTGTTCGTGCCGGCGAGCTCGAACAGCAGGTACGGCAGCACGGCGACCAGGCCCAGGTAGAGAGCGCCGAAGGCCGTGATGCGCGACAGGATGTAGTCGAGGTACTCCGCGGTGGCGCGGCCCGGGCGGATGCCCGGCACGAAGCCGCCGTACTTCTTCATGTTGTCGCTGACCTCGACCGGGTTGAACGTGATCGCGACGTAGAAGTACGTGAAGAAGACGATGAGCGCGAAGTAGACCGCCAGGTAGACCGGGTTCCCCGGGTCGACGAAGTAGGTCTGGATGATGCGGCTGAACGTCGCGTTCCCGGTGAAGACGTTGCCGAGCAGCTGCGGCAGGTAGAGCAGCGACGACGCGAAGATCACCGGGATGATGCCGGCCTGGTTGACCTTGAGCGGGATGTAGGTCGAGGTGCCGCCGTACATGCGGCGGCCGATCATCCGCTTGGCGTACTGCACCGGGATGCGGCGCTGCGCCTGCTCGACGAACACGACGAGCGTGATGACCACCAGCGCCAGCACGGCGACACCGGCGACGACGTAGAGCCCGTTGTCCTGGCGGTAGAGGTTGACCGCCTGGCCCGGCACGGACGCGATGATCGACACGAAGATGAGCATCGACATGCCGTTGCCGACGCCCCGGTCGGTGATGAGCTCGCCGAGCCACATGATCACCGCGGTGCCGGCCGTCATCGTGACGACGAGGACGAGGATCCGCACGACGCGGTCGTCCGGGATGATCGCCTCCTGGCACTGCGGGAACAGGTTGCCCGAGCGCGCGAGCGCGATGATGCCGGTGGACTGCAGGACCGCCAGCGCCACCGTGAGGTAGCGCGTGTACTGCGTGATCTTCGCCTGGCCGGACTGGCCCTCCTTCTTGAGCTGCTCGAGCCGCGGGATCACCACGACGAGCAGCTGGAGGATGATCGACGCCGTGATGTACGGCATGATCCCCAGCGCGAAGATCGACAGCTGCAGCAGCGCGCCGCCGCTGAAGAGGTTGACCAGGCCGTAGATGCCCTCGCCCTCGACCTGGCTCAGGCAGCGCTGGATGGCGACGTAGCTGACGCCCGGGCCCGGGATGTACGCGCCGATGCGGTACACGAGCACGATGGCCAGGGTGAAGAAGATCTTCCGGCGCAGGTCCGGCGTCCGGAACGCCCGCGCGAAAGCGGTGAGCACGTGCTCCTCCTGGCGTCCCCCCGCAGCTGCGGGGGCGGGGTCGGGTACAGCGGTGACGACCGGCCGGAGGCGCGGACGACGGTGTCTGACGGCGTGTCGAACGGCGGTGCGGGCCCGCTGGCGGGCGGGGGGCCGCGTGGACGGGACTCTAACAGCCGGGTCCCGCCGGGCCGGGGCCTGACCGCCGGCGGCTCCGGGGCCGGGGACGGCGCGGGCCGCCGGTCCGCACCGAGGTGGGGCGGACCGGCGGCCCGGACGACCGGAGGGCCTACAGCTCGGTGGCGCTGCCCCCGGCTGCGGCGATCTTCTCCTTGGCCGACGCCGAGAAGGCGTGGGCCGTGACCTGCACGGCGACGGAGATGTCGCCCTGCCCGAGGACCTTGACCAGGCTGTTGTCCCGGACCAGGCCCTTGGCGACGAGGTCGTCGACGCCGACCGTGCCGCCCTCGGGGAAGTGCTCGGCCACCTTGTCCAGGTTCACGACCTGGTACTCGGTGCGGAAGCGGTTCTTGAAGCCCTTGAGCTTGGGCAGGCGCATGTGGATCGGCATCTGCCCGCCCTCGAAGGCGGCCGGCACCTGGTAGCGGGCCTTGGTGCCCTTGGTGCCGCGACCGGCGGTCTTGCCCTTGCTGGCCTCACCGCGGCCGACGCGGGTCTTCGCGGTCTTGGCCCCCGGCGCCGGGCGCAGGTGGTGGACCTTGAGCGTTCCGTCTGCCATGACCTACTCGACCTCCTCGACCGTCACGAGGTGCGAGACGGTGTTGACCATCCCGCGGATCTCGGGGCGGTCCTCCTTGACGACGACGTCGGAGATGCGCTTGAGGCCCAGCGAGCGCAGGGTGTTGCGCTGGCCGTGCGTGCCGCCGATCTCCGAGCGGATCTGCGTGACCTTCAGGCGGGCCATCAGGCGGCACCGCCCGTCGGCGCGGCCGCCTGCGCCGCCGCGTGCTGGGCGCGGGCGCGCAGCATGGCGGCGGGGGCGACGTCCTCGAGCGGCAGGCCGCGGCGGGCCGCGATCTCCTCGGGGCGCACCAGGCCCTGCAGGGCGGCCACGGTGGCGTGGACGATGTTGATCGGGTTCGAGGACCCGAGCGACTTCGACAGCACGTCGTGGATGCCCGCGCACTCGAGCACGGCGCGCACCGGACCACCGGCGATGACGCCGGTACCGGGGCTGGCCGGCTTGAGCAGCACGACGCCGGCAGCGGCCTCGCCCTGCACCGGGTGCGGGATGGTGTCGGCGATGCGCGGCACGCGGAAGAAGTGCTTCTTGGCCTCCTCCACGCCCTTGGCGATGGCGGCCGGCACCTCCTTCGCCTTGCCGTAGCCGACGCCGACCTGGCCGTCGCCGTCGCCGACGATGACCAGCGCCGTGAAGCTGAAGCGCCGACCGCCCTTCACGACCTTGGCGACGCGGTTGATCGCGACGACGCGCTCGATGTGGTTGCTCTTCTCGGGGCCGGCGCCACGGCCGCCGCGGTCGCGGCGGTCGCGGTCGTTGCCCCCGGCGCCCTGCGGGCCACCGGTG